>JAOPWA010000410.1 GCA_025965915.1 Dactylosporangium sp.
GTCGGGGGATCCGGCGGCGCATGCACCTCAGGAAGCCGCGAGAAACTCGCGAGCACCGCGAAGCCGCGTCTGTAGGACCGATTGCGCCCGGTCCAGTCGCAACCGCACGTTGCCCGGACGCCGCGCACCGACGTCTGACAACCGTGCCGAGGCCAACCTGGCGGGGTCGAGCCCGTCCCGGGCGGCTACGAGCAGCCCGAGTTCATACCGGCTGATCGCGTCGGCACCGGCGACGTTGAGCACCCCGCGATCGTCGTTCGTGGCCAGTTCCACCAGTGCGTCCGCAAGATCGCCGACGTGCACCGGCTTACGGATTTCGTCGGTGAACAGGACCCCGTCGACGCGTCCTGATGCCAGAGCATGAGTCAACATCTCGTGGCCGCCGTGCCCGTCACCGAGAACCAGCGACGTCCGAACGACTGCGGCGTCAGGAGCGATCGCCCGGACCGCGGTCTCCGCCGCCGCCTTCGCCGCCCCGTACCGGTTGACCGGATCGGGTAGCGCCCCCTCGTCGTACTCGACCTCACTGCCCGCGAACACCGCGTCGCTGGACACATGCACGAGCCGGGCACCCAGCGCCGCGGCAGCAACGGCGACATGAGCGGCGCCGTCCGCCGTCGCGCTCCAATCCCCGCGATCCCGACCGCTGGCCGCGTGAATGACCGCATCCGGCCGCACCCGCTCGAGCAGCGCTCGCACGGCGCTCGCATCACGAACATCCAGTTGCACCTCGGCCGTGTCGGACCGCTGTACGAGGTACGTGCCTACGACGGACCAGCCGGCCGCGCGCGCCCGGGTGGCCACATACCGGCCCAGGTATCCCGACGCTCCGGTTACCAGGATCTGCCTCGCCATCGTGGCACCTTATCGTGCATGGGGCCGGGCAGGTCTCCATGGAACGCTGGCTCCAGCGCCTTCACGGACACTCTCCGAGAGACTGCCCTCTCGTCAGACGCTGGCGCCGGTCGTCGCGAGGATGACCGAGGTGACCAGCTCCGGATCGTCGTGCATCGGTACGTGTCCACAGCCATGCAGGTCGACGTGCCGGGCCTGTGGCAGGAGTTGCCGGGCCAGCGCCGCCTGCCGGTAGGGCAGGATGCGGTCGCGGGTACCCCAGGCGACGGTGACCGGCACGGTCGGGGCGCCCTGGAAGCGGTACCGCAGGCCGGCGCGGGCGACCGCCTCGAACGCGCGGCCCCCGCGTAACGCGAGGGAGTCGGCGAGAGCGGCGTCTGCGCTCATGCGTCGGGGCCGGGCGAGCAGCATGCCGAACGACATGGCCCGCAGCCGCTCCACCTCGAGCACCCGCCGCACGACCGGCTGGGGCATATGTGCGGCGTACCGATGGAACCGCAGCACGTTGACCGCCCAGCGGAGCTGCCTGGGAGTGCAGAATCCGGCCGGGGACAATGCGGTGGCCGACGCCACCTGGCCGGTGGCCGCTAGTTCGAGGGCGATCGCGCCACCGAGACTGTTGCCTGCCACGTGTGGCCGGTCCAACCCGAGGGTCTTGAAGAAGGCGGCGATGTCACCGACGAGCCGGGGCATGTCGTGCGGAAGACCGCCTGCCGGCATCGGCGACCGGCCGAACCCGGGCAGGTCGACCGCGATCACGTCGTGCAGTTCCGCCAACCGGTCGAGGACCGGCAGCCACGCCCGCCAGTGGTGGCCGATGCCGTGCAGCAGCACCAGCGGCTCTCCCGCCCCGCGCCGCTCGTACACCAAGTCAAGATCCACGGTCAACTCTCCTCGGGGTTGGTCACGGACGCGGGATTGGTCACGGACACGGGGTTGGTTGCGGACACGGGGTTGGTCACGGACGCGGGATTGGTTGCGGACGTTGCGGTATGCGCGCCGAAAGCGCGACCCAGCTTCCGTACCTGCTCCTCCATCCGCGGTACGGAGTGGCGCGCGGCCCGGCCCACGATCGTGTCGGCGAACGGACCGGTGACGATGGTCCGAAGCGCCTGGACCGCCGCGATGGCGCGGGGCACGTAGACCCGACGGCGGCGCTGTTCGATACCGTCGACGAACGCTCTCGCGCAGGCCTCGACCGACGTGTAGGTGTTGAGCGGCCAGGGCAGCTTGCGCAGCGAGTCGCGAAACTCGGGCAGGTCATCCTTGGCGTCGCGGACGAGGTCGGTGTCGATCCAGGCCGGATGGGCGGTGCCGACCCCGACGCCCCGGTGGGCGAGTTCCAGGCGGATGGCGTTGCCGAACTGCTCGACGCCGGCCTTGGACGCGCAGTACGCGGCCATGCCGGGCAGCACGGTGAACGCGGCGGCCGAGGACACCAGCAGGAAGTACCCCCGGCTGGCGATGACATGTTGGACCGTGGCGCCGACTGTGCGCATGACCCCGATCAGGTTCACGTCCACCGTCCGGACCAACGCTTCGATGTCGCCGACCGCGACCGTGCCGCGGTTGGCGATACCCGCGTTCGCGACCACGACGTCGATGCCCCCGAGCGCCTCGACGGTCCCGCGCACGGCCCTTTCGAGGCTGGACTGGTCAGTGACGTCACACTCGAACCAGACGTGCCGCGCGCCTTCGGCGGGGACGCCGCCATCAGGGCCGCCGAGATCACCGGCGACGGCCGCGAGGCGCTCGGGCTCGAGGCCGACGAGCGCGACCCGGGCGCCACGCGCCGCGGCCAGCCGGGCGGTGTGCTCGCCGATACCGCGGGCCGCGCCGGTGATCAGGACGGACTTGCCGGCCAGGGACTGTGTCTCGGCCAGGGACTGTGTCACCGGTCCTCCCCTACGGTGTGGCGTTTCCGGGCCGCGACCGGCTGGTAGGCGGCCGGATCGAACCGGCGCGTGCGCAGCCAGTACGACCAGGTGTAACCGGGCCACAGCGTGGAGTTACGACCGGTGGCGTCGAGGTACCAACTGCGACAGCCGCCGCTGGTCCACACCGTGCCCGTCATCTTGCGGTCGACGTCGGTCACGAACGCCTCCTGCGCCTGCGGGGTCGGCTCGATGGCATGGGTGCTGGTGCGCTTCAGATGGCGCAGCAGGTTCAGCAGGTAGGTGATCTGGCACTCGATCATGAAAACGACCGAGGTGTG
Organism: Dactylosporangium sp.; assembly: GCA_025965915.1. Lineage (GTDB taxonomy): Bacteria > Actinomycetota > Actinomycetes > Mycobacteriales > Micromonosporaceae > Planosporangium. The sequence goes on from JAOPWA010000410.1 coordinate 3,071, forward strand.
GCCGAGGCCGGTGTTCGGCCCGAGCAGCATGAACAGGTTGGGGAAGCCGGTGACCGAGGTGCCCTGGTAGGCCCGCATGCTGCCCTGCCAGACCTCCTCGAGCGTGCGACCGTCCCGACCCCGGGTGTACTTGGCGATGGGCGGGTCGGTGACGTGGAAGCCGGTACCGAAAATGATCGTGTCGACCTCGCGCAGGACGCCGTCGCTGGTGACAATGCCATCGGGGCGCACCTCGGCGATTCCGTCGGTGACCACCTCGACGTTGTCGCGCATCAGCGCCGGGTAGTAGTCGTTGGAGAGCAGGACCCGCTTACACCCCATCGTGTAGCGGGGAACGAGCTTGTCTCGCAGTCGCGGGTCCGGGACCGATCTGCGCAGGTGGGTGCGGGCGATACGCTGCGCCACCCGCATCACGGCCGGGTGCAGGAAGCCGGTGGCCATGCCCTCGCGGGCCCAGTAGATGCTTGCCCGGACCGCCCGTTGCGCGGGTGGAAACGTCCGAAACAAACCCTTCTCCAAGCTGGTGACGGCGCGGTCGGCGCGCGGCATCACCCATGGCGCGGTGCGCTGGAACAGGTGCAGACGGGCGACCTCGGGTGCGATCTGCGGTACGAACTGGATGGCCGAGGCTCCGGTCCCGATCACCGCCACGCGCCGCCCGGTCAGGTCGTGGTCGTGGTTCCACCGCGCGGAGTGGAAGACCTCTCCGCTGAACGTCGCCAGCCCCGGTAGGTCCGGCACGGACGGCTCGGCGAGCGGACCACCGGCGGCGACCAGCACGTCGGCGCTGTAGCGGCCGCGCGAGGTCTCGATCAGCCAGCGCCCCGTCACCTCGTCCCACTCCGCACCCAGCACCTCGTGCCGGAGCCGCAGGTGCGGATCGAGGCCGTACCTGGCGACACAGCCGCGCAGGTACTCCCAGATCTCCTGCTGACCGGAGAAGCTACGCGACCAGGCGGGGTTGGGCGCGAACGAGAAGGAGTACATGTGCGACGGCACGTCGCAGGCGCAGCCGGGATAGGTGTTGTCGCGCCACGTGCCACCGACATCGTCACCGCGGTCGAACACGACGAAGTCGTCGTAGCCCTGCTGTTTGAGGCGGATCGCGGTGCCGATGCCGCCGAAGCCGGCGCCGACGACAGCCACCCGGCTGTGTGCCGACTCGCCGTTGAAGGTCACGATTGCGCTCCACTCATCGCCGCGAACACCGGTGGTACTGGTCGGTACCATCCCGATTACGGCGAAGTTACCACTGGGTAGACTCGCACGGAAGACCCACATCGAAGCGCCACCCACGCGTTACCATCCGGTACCAGGAAGCCACGACAGGCTCTCATCGGCAAACCGGGCGGACGGAGCGTTGGCAAGCACAACACGGGTCGCCGCACAACTGCGGACGGACCTCACCCACGGGCTCGCCGCCGCCGTGTCCGAGAAGGGGTACGCGGCGAGCACGATCGCGGACATCGTGGCGCACGCCCGAGTCTCCAAGCGCACCTTCTACGAGCACTTCGCCGACAAGGAAGAGTGCCTGATGGCGCTGTACGCCGACGCGTGCGACCAGCTCATGACGGTCCTTCGCACCGCCGGCAGCGCCGACCAGGCGTGGCGTGAGCGGGTACGCGTGGCGGTGACCGCGTACCTGTCCGCAATGGAGTCCCTACCCGCGGTCAACCGCATGCTCCTGGTGGAGATGCAGGCGGCCGGCCCGCGCGCGTACCGGCTGCGGCAGGAGAAGCAGCGCCAGTTCGCCGACACGCTCGTCGCCATCGTGGAGCAGGGCCGGCCGGCGAACCCGGAGATCCCGCCGCTGTCGCCCGCCATGGCCATCGCCCTGGTCGGCGGGCTCAACGAGCTTCTGATGCAGGCCGTCGACCCGTATACCCGGACCGACGCCGCGACAGCTCCGTTGACCTCCCTCGACGATACGGTCATCCAGCTCGTCTCCGCCGTCCTGGCCTACCGCCCGGTCGACCGTTAGCTCATCCCCTCGCACCCGGAGTCAATCCATGCCCTACCATGCCCACCAGCTCGACGGTCACCAGCTCGACGGTCACCAGCTCGACGGCCACCAGCTCGACGGCCACCAGCTCGACCTCCCGCCTGCCGGCCTCGACGAGGCGACGCGGCCGCATGCTCCCAGGCACCCCGTCGCCGCGACCACCCCGGCCGGACGAGCCGGCGCCGAGGCCCTGGTCTACCACCACGACAACCTGCGCGCGGAACTCGAACAGATCCGCGGCGTCATCGAGCAGGTCGCCTCCGGCCAGACCACTGCGGTCGCCGCCCGGTCACTGATCAACCAGATGTCGATGCGGCAGAACTACTGGTCGCTCGGCGCGTTCTGCGCGTCGTACTGCCGCGTGGTCACCATTCACCACACCATCGAGGACCAGCACATGTTCGTCGGACTGCGCGGCCGCGACGCGGACCTGAGCCCGGTGCTCGACCGGCTCGGCGAGGAGCACGAGGTCATCGCCGACGTCATGACCCGCCTGGACCGGGCCCTCGTCGCGATGGTCACCGATGCCGACCAACTGCCGAGGGTACGCGCGGAGTTCGAACGCTTCGCCGAAGCGCTGCTGTCCCACCTCGCCTACGAAGAGGACGAGCTGCTCGAGCCGATCGCCCGCCTCGGCATCGTCGTCTGATCGGCACCGTCGTCTGACCGGCACCGTCGTCTGACCGGCACCGTCGTCTGACCGCGGTGTGGCGGATCCGGGTGGGTTTGAGGCGTGCCGGTAGCCTTGTCCGTGTGCTCAACCGCCCCGTGCTCAACCGACCCCGGACCGCTCGCCGCCGCGCCGCCACGATGATGGCCGCAGCCCTGCTCGGCCTCGCCCTCGTCACCGGTTGCAGCTCGAACAGCGGCAGCACCGACTGCAGTCTGGACGCGTGCACGGTCACCTTCAACCGTGGCGTGGACGCGAGCACCAAGGTCCTCGGCGTCGAGGCGAAGCTCGTCGCCGCCGACGGCGACAAGGTCACCGTCGAGGTGGCCGGCAAGCGACTCTCGCTGACCGTGGGTCAACCGGCCACCGAGGTCGGGGCCCTGGCGGTCTCCCTCGACAGGTTGACCGACAGCCAGGTCGTGGTCCGCGTCGCCCGTAAGTAGGCCACGTAAGTAGGGCGCCGGTCCAGGGCAACCTTCGTCGTCAGCCGAGCCCCGGCAACGTGTCGGGCTCGTCGAAGACCGGCCAGCCGTCGGCGCCCCGTCGCATCGTCGGGTGCAGCCGATGCTCCTCCCGTCGGCCCGGATCGAGCAGGTGCACCACCTTCGCGCCCCGCACCGTCAACGCGTCGCCGACCAGCATCCGGTGGCAGTGCCCCCAGTACGTCTCCGCGCACATGATCGCCAGCCGTTCGGCGGCGGCCCGCGTCACGAGCGCGTCGACGGCCGCCCGGAACTCCGCGGTGTCCATGTGGTCGGCATAGCCGGCGAAGGCGGCGCTGTGCAGCGCGGTGTGCCGGGAGTCGGCCCGCCGCGACCGGCGGCCGCCCAAGGCGTCGCCCTGCCACTCGTACCCGATGTCCTGCGCATGGAGCGCGGCGGCGAGCGCGTCGCGGCCGAACTGCGGATGCTTGCGCGAGCCGGGGTACCGCCGGATGTCGACGACCGTGGTGATGTCCGCGGCGCGCAGCACTGCGACAAAGGCCTCGACCGGCCGTGCGCCGTGGCCGACGGTGAAAAGCACGAACGTGAGAGTACGGAGTGGTCAGCGCTGCTCGGTGAGCAACTCGTGCAGGCCGCTGGTAGCCAGTACCCGGGTCAGGAAGGGGTTTGCCGCGGTTATCGTGAAGCCCACGTCGACGTCGCCGGCCGTCTGGCAGGCGGCTATCAGTGTTCCGATGCAGGTGGAGTCCATGAACGTGACACCGCCCAGGTCAACCGTAAGGTGACGGGGGCGGTTACGCATGATCGCTTCGATCAGCGTGCGCCGCAGGTCGTCGGCCGCGCCGACGTCGAACTCGCCGTGAAGCTCGAGAGTCGTCCTACTCGGATCAGGGTCGGCTCGGGTGATCAGGTCAGCCATGATCAGCTCCCGTTGAAGGCCGGACATCCAGGCTTCACCCTAAACGTCCGAGCCGATTACGCCGAGGCCCCGAACGGACGAACGGGTACCGGTCAGGGGTACCAACGGTAGCCCGGTGTCTCGCCGGCACCGATTCCTCCCTGGAGCGCACGCATTCCCGTGGTGGCCCTGCATTCCCGTGGTGGCCCTGCACCGGCGGGGGCTAGAGTCCTTCCCATGCCGCCGGGGACCGGCAAGCCGGGCCGAACCATCGAGGACGCTCTGGCACAGTGGGTCCAAGCCTGGCGAGGCGGCGGATCACCGTGGGTCGAGGCGTTGCGAGAGCTGGGAGCGATCGACCGGGCGGTGTACGAGGCCGTAGCCCGCACTCCGACCGCCATCCTCGACGTCCCCGTCCGGCGGCTGTCGAACGCCGCGAACCACTCTCTTCTGTGGCTCGGCATCGCCGCTGTGATGGCCGTGGCCGGAGGCGCCCGTGGGCGTCGGGCCGCAGTCGAGGGCGTCGTCTCGATCGGCGTGACCTCGGCGGCGGTCAACCTCGGCATGAAGCCTCTGGCTAAGCGGCGCCGTCCAGGTGATCCGGGTGCCGGCCTGTTCCCAGCCCGTCGCGTCCGGATGCCCGGATCCAGCTCGTTTCCCTCTGGACACGCCGCATCAGCGTTCTCGTTCGCGTACGCCGTAAGTCGTCATCTTCCCGAACTGGCGGTGCCGATTCGACTTCTCGCCGGCGCCGTCGCCTACTCGCGCGTGCACACCGGTGTGCACTATCCGGGCGATGTGGTGGTCGGCGCCATCGTGGGAGCCGGCACTGCAACGATGGTGGAGGCGGTGGCCGGCTCTCGGTGAGTTGAAGCGACCAGGGCACCCATCGGAACTTTCGGCCAGTCAAACGGGTTATCAGCGACGCGGCGCGGGAAGAGCCGGCCGACATGTGGAGCGACACGCGCGGCCTCGACCCTGACCGTCCACGTCGGCCGGTCAGCCGCCGGACGCTCCTTCTAGCCGCTACCGCGGCTGCCGGCGTGACGGCCGGCGTTACTGCCGCGGTGGCGGCAAGCGTGGTGGTGGCCGGCGGCGGCGAGGACAATCGCGCTCCCGAATGGGTCACACCGGCGGCCAGACCTGCGGGCACGCCGACGGCGAAAGCCGCCGGCAACGAGGTGACGCACGGCCCCCGTGACAAGCCGGCCGTCGCGCTCACCTTTCACGGCGACGGAGATGCGGCACAAGCCCGGGCACTGCTCGACGCCCTGGAACGAGGCGGCGCGCGGGTCACCGTACTGGCGGTCGGAAGCTGGCTTTCCGCCCAGCCCACGATGGCCCGGCGGATCCTCGACGGCGGTCACGAGTTGGGCAACCATACCCAGAATCACGCCGCTCTCGCGGACCTGGACGCCGCCGAAGCGTTCGCCGAGATCAATGGCTGCGCAGAGGTGCTCAGGCGGCTGACCGGCTCCATCGGAAAATGGTTCCGGCCGTCGCAGACCCAGTACGCCACCGACACGATACGGGCGCAGGCCGCGCGAGTCGGGTACCCGACCTGCCTGTCCTACGACCTTGACTCGCTGGACTTCACCGACCCGGACCCGGCGGCGGTGGTACGCGCCGTCACCGACTCGGTCAGCAACGGGTCGATCGTGAGTATGCATTTCGGCCACGCCGCGACGGTGGCCGCCATCCCGGAGGTGTTGGACCGGCTGCGCCAACGCGGCCTGCGCCCGGTCACGGTGACGGAGCTGTTGAGATGACGGAGCTGTTGAGATGACGGAGCTGATGACCTCATGGACTCTCCCCCGCGACAGCCACGATCACGACCGCCACAACCACGACAGCCACGACCGGGCCGGCTGTGCGCCGCCGTCCTCACCACGACCATAATCACGCTGGCCGCCTGCTCATCGCATGGAAGCGGCGGTCACCACGATTCGAAAGCGGTCGCACCGGTGAAGACCCCGTTGGCGGCCCCGCACGTCGCCGGCCCGGACATCGCCAACCCGGCCGCGAGTACCCTGCTGCCGGGCATGCCGGCGCCGCTGCAGCCGAACGACCTGTACGCCGCCGACCGGCCGGGCGCCCTTTCCGAGAAGGTCAAGAACCATCTGTACCGGGTATACGTGCCCAACAACAAAGGCGACAGCCTGTCGGTGATCGACCCCACGACGTACAAGGTGATCGAGACGGTGCCCGTGCCGCACAGCCCGGAGCACGTCGTGCCCTCGTGGGATCTGAGCACTCTGTTGATCAACAGCGACACCGCCCCGGGCGAGGCCCTCACCCCGATCGATCCGACCACCGGCAAGGTCGGCACTCCCATACCGGTGGACGACCCGTACAACCTGTACTTCACGCCCGACGGCAAGTACGCGATGGTCATGGCCGAACTGCGGCGGCAGATCCACTTCATCGATCCCAAGACGTTCGAGATGCGCGACAACCTGAACGTCGACTGCGAGGGGGTCAACCACGCCGACTTCTCGCCCGACGGGCGCTACTTCATCGCCAGCTGCGAGTTCTCCGGCGACCTGTTGAAGATCGATACCGAGAAACACAAGATCATCGGGAAGATCCACCTGCCACATGAGGGTGCGGGGCCTCAGGACGTGAAGATCTCCCCGGACGGCAGGACGTGGTACGTCGCCGACATGCACGCGAACGGAGTATGGGTCCTGGGCGGCGACACCTTCACCACCCCGACCCTCCTGCCGACCGGCGCCGGGGCGCACGGTCTCTACGTCAGCCGCGACTCCAGATACATGTACATCTCCAACCGCGGCGAGGGCTCGGTCTCGCTACTGGAGTTCGCCACCGGCAAGCTCGTGGCCAAGTGGCAGATCCCGGGCGGAGGCAGCCCGGACATGGGGGGGCTGTCCCCCGACGGCAAGGTGCTGTGGCTGTCGGGCCGCTACCACGGCGAGGTCTACGCGATCGACACCACCGACGGTCACCTCATCGCCAGGATCCCCACCGGCGCCGGCCCGCACGGCCTGTGCGTATGGCCGCAGCCCGGGCGCTACTCGCTCGGACACACCGGAATCCTGCGCTGACCCCCGCGCGCGGCGGCTCTCTCGTACTGTGATCGAGATGTCGCGCGGAAGGGGTCGAGGATGGCGAAGTACGCGGTGCTGCTGCGCGGGGTCAACGTCGGGGGGCACGGCAAGCTCGCCATGACCGATCTGCGACGCGTGCTCGAGTCGCTCGGGTACACCGACGTGTCGACCTACCTTCAGAGCGGCAACGCGGTGATCACCAGCGATGACGACGACCTGGAGCGGGTGAGCCGGCGGATCCAGGAGAGCCTGCTGCGCGAGCTGGACATGAGTCCGAGCGTGCTCATCCGTACCGGCGCCGAACTCACCGCCGTCGTGACGGACAACCCGTTCCCCGAGGCGGCCGCGCAGCCGAAGCTGCTCCACGTGGTCTTCCTGTCGGCGCAGCCTCACCCGGAACAGGTGGCCGCCATAGATCCCGGGATCTGCCCGCCGGACGAGTTCGGCGTCGGTGACCGCGCCGTCTATCTGCGCTACGCGGTCAGCCCGGGGCGCAGCAAGCTCGCCGAGCTCGTCTTGCGGCAGCTCCTGCGTGGGCGTCCCGAGGTGACCGCCACCGCACGCAACTGGAACACCGTCCAGGCTCTTCTCGACAAGACGAGTTAGCCGACAGGTGTTACCGGGGACGCAGGTCGATCACTTCGGCCAGTGATCCGTCGCCCTCACCGCCGATCGTCTCCGCCGGGCGGCGCGAGCGTGCGTCCGAGCCCACCCGCCGCATGGTGATCGCCCGCGCCGGGCACACCTTCACCGCCCGGGCCGCGGCCTCGACCTGCTCGGCAGGCACTTGCGATCGGTATCCGAGCCGGCCATCGCCACGCAGCTCGAACACCTCGGGCGCCTCCTGCTCACAGAAGCCGAACCGGGCGCACTTGCCGGGATCAACCTGCACCTGGGCTCGCTGCCCGCCCCGAACCCCATGGGCCCCGTCGGTGGGCGTCTTCCTGCCCTTGCGCGTCCAAACTGCCAGGCCGAGCCAGAGCACCGCGGTGCTCAGCCACAGGGCGATCACCGGGATCTTGACGTAGAGCGGGCCGACGTCCGAGCCTGCCAGCAGGACGTGACCGGCGAGCAGCGTGAAGGACGCGTACGCCAATGAGTGCAGAGCACGCCAGCGCCGGTCACCCAACCTGCGTTGCAGGGGCACCGAGATGAGCAGCGCTGTCATGATCTCGGTCGCTACGACTCCGACGCCGATGCCGATCGGATCGCGCCCGTTGGCGAAGGGAACGAACTCGTCGATGAGGAAGACCGTTCCAACCGGGTTCGCCAACTGGGTGAAGGCGTGGCCCCAGCCGAGCGTCATGGCGAGGATCGCGAGCGTCATGTGCGTGGCGTAGACGTTGGCGTACTTGAAGCGCGTCATCGCCCACCCACGGCCGAGGAACATGCCCCAAATGATCGTGACCCACAACAGCAGATAGGACAGGAATCCCGCGCTGGCCGCGACCAGGTGTACGCTCTGCGCCGCGTTGCGCACGCCGACCGCCTCCGTTCTGTTGCACCGCTCCCGCCACGCGACCACGTCGCGTCCTGGAGCATCCTCGTTCAGCTTGGTATCGGTTTTTGCGGCCAAAAGCGGACAAACTTCGTCCCGGCCCGTGGCCGGCTCCCAGTCTCTCTCAGAAAGCGCTCGAGGTGGGCGATCTACGTTCCGAGATGCGCGACGTCCCGAGCGGGGCAGCGCCTGCGGGTGACGACAAGGGGGAACGATGAGCCGGCGGTCACGGCTGGTGATAATCGGTGTCCTCTCGGCACTGGTACTGGCCAGCGCGGGGACGGTCACAACGGGCTTGATGCTCGGGCGCTCGGTCAACGCCAGCCTCAACCGCACGACGGCGTTGAGCCAGGTGCCCAGCAGCGCCCGCCCGATCGAAACCGTCACCAGCGCGATGAACGTGCTGCTGCTCGGCAGCGACACCCGTAATCCCGACATCGCCGCCTCCGGACGAAGCGACACGATGATGCTTCTTCACCTCGACGCGTCCCATAGGCATGCCTACGTCATCTCGATCCCGCGCGACACCTGGGTTCACGTTCCGGCCTCCACCGATCACCGGAAAGGCAACACCATGGCGAAGATCAACGCGGCGTACGCCTGGGGCGGCGCGCCGTTGGCCGTGCAGACCGTCGAAGCCTTCACCGGGGTTCGCGTCGACCACGTCCTGGTCATTGACTTCGCCGGGTTCCAGCAGGTGGTCGACGCTCTGGGCGGCGTCGACCTGACCGTGGACCAGACCGTCACCTCGATCTTTCCGCCATACCGCACCTTCACCCGCGGTCAGCGGTACTTCACCGGCGCCGAAGCGCTGGACTACGTCCGCCAGCGTTACCAGTTCGCCGACGGGGACTTCGCCCGCGAGCGGCACCAACAGGAGTTCCTCAGTGCCCTGCTGGAGAAGGCGACCGCGGCGGGCACGCTGTCCGACATCGGCAAGCTCAATGGATTTCTCCACGCGACCACCAAGTCGGTCACCGCCGACGAGAGCTTCGACCTGGTCGACGTCGCGTGGCAGGTGCGAAACCTGCGCAGCCACGACATCACCTTCTTGACCAGCCCCAGTGCGGGTACCGGCTGGGAGGGTGACCAGAGCGTGGTGCGACCCGACACCGCCGGCACCAGAGCGCTGTACCAGGCGGTCGCCGCCGACACCATGGCGCAGTGGCTCGTGACCCCGTCGGCGAGCCCGTCCCGACCGGCCAGCCCGTCCCGACCGGCCAGCCCGTCCCCGCCTACCGGTTGACCGGCCCGCTTCCGTTAGTTACGCCTGGGTGCAGCAGGATCGCCTACTCTCGGCCACGTAGTGCGGGTCGTGCCACCAGTACTCGTCGTTTGACGGGTGGTCGGGGACCGGCTCCAGCACGGTATTGGTGGGAACGGCCGCGTTGGTGGTGACGGCCGCGCTGGTGGTGACCGCCGCACTGGTGGTGACGGCCGCGCGGTCCTGGGCGAACGGCGTGAGCAGGTCGTCGACGGTGTGCAGTTGCCCGTTGACCATCACCTGCCGAACGTTGGCCGCCTGGTTGATGTCGGAGAGCGGGTCGCCACCGAGGATGGCGAGGTCGGCGTACATGCCCGGCCGGATCTGGCCGAGGTGTTCAGCCAGGAACTCACCGGGCACCCGGGTGGCGGTCGTGAGCGCCTCGTACGGGGTGAGCCCGTACTTCACCATGGCGCGCAGGTTCAGGTGGGTACTGACCGCGGTCAGCGCGATCGGAGAGTCCGTGCCGGTGATGACCCGGCCACCGCCGCGGACCATCGCGACGATCTGGGCGACCTGGCGGGCCAGGTTCTCGCGCGCGACCGTCTGGTCGGTCGCACCCGCCGCGGTCGCCGCGGCCTGTAGCGAGGCGTACTCCCACGACGGGTAGAGCGTGACGACCCGCCGATCGGTGACCAGCGAGGTGTCCTCACGCAACAGGGTGTTCGCCCCGAACAGCGTTGGCGTGCGCACCGTCCCCGAGGCGTTGAAGATGTCGGCCACGTCGCTGTACCCGGTGCCCAGCGCGGTCACTGTACGGGAGTAGCCGAAGCGGTTCGTCGCACCGATGTGTTCCATGCCGTCGCCGCCGAAGGCAAAGGCCGGGTAGTGGTAGTGCGAGGTGGCGGGGACGTGGTGGCGGTGCGACCAGTCGATCACCGCGCGCTGCCACTCTGCGGGCAGCCGCACGTACGCCTTCATCAGGTCGTAGTCCAGGGCGCCGGCGCGTTCGAGTTCGAGAGCGAGTTGCCGGGCGTCAAAGGTGGGCCGCATGAAGTTGTAGAAGATGCGGGAGCCGTCGACGGCCTCACCGGTACCGAAGTATCGCGGCGCGATCCGCGCGCCGGACTGCACCGCTTCGCGGGCCTCGACCATCTGGTACGCGGGGCTGCCCGGTGAGCGGGTCGTGGTGATGCCCAGTGACAGCCATAGGCGCCCCTGCCGGTCGCCGTACCCGTAGCCCTGCATCTCACGGTGATGGTGCATGTCGGCCAGCCCGGGGATGACCACGGAGTCCCGGGCGTCGACGACGCGGGCATCGCGGCTGTCACCCGCGTCTCGGCCCACGTGCTGCGCCTCGACCGACACGATGCGGTGGCCCTCGACGACGATGTCGATGTTCGCGCGCAGGTGCTGGGCGGCGCCGTCCCACATCCGCCCGGCCCGGATCACCGTGCGGCCGCGCGGCTGGGTGTTGGTCCACGTCAATCGCACCGGCACGGTACGGGTGTGCCTGCCGTCGCTCGCGACGACGCGCAGCCGGCCGTTGTTGAGGTAGAGCAGCCGGGTGGAGTCGCCGCTCCAGCTCACCGCGTCGGTCACCTCGTGGGTGATCTGTCGGGGCTTACCGGCGAAGGTCCCGTCCCGGTGGACGTCGACCACCCACAGGACGCTCCCGACGACGAACGCCATCTTCGTACCGTCGGGCGACCACACGGGGCCGTCGTCACCGCGGGTCTGGATCGACCGCTCGGGCAGCGGATCGACGTAGGTGGCGGCGCCCGTACGCCGGTCGATCAGCAGGATCTTGCTCAGCCCCTCGCGGTACCGCGCCGAGTACGGTTTGATCGCCGCCAGGGCGATGATGTTGCCGTCGGGCGACCACGTGGGGCGGCCGGGTTCGAAGGTCGCGGCGTAGACCCGCTGGACGTTACCGGTGGCGACCTCGACGGTGTACAGCGCACCGGTCTGATCGAGAAACGCCAGGTGGGAGCCGTCGCGCGACCAGGTGCCCGACAGCGCGGCGGCGCCGGGCAGGTTGGTCAGTTGCCGGTCCGCGCCGGTGTGCAGGTCGCGGATCCAGATGTCGAGCTTCCCGGCGCGGTCGCAGGAGTAGGACAGGTACCTGCCGTCCGGCGACCAGGCGGGGTCGCTCTTCCACCAGTGGTCGCGGGTGAGCGGCCGTGGCGGCTGCCCGATCCGCATCGTGTAGATGTCGTTGAGGGCCCGGAACGCCACCTGCTCCCCGTCCGGCGACAGCACCGGGCTGCCGATACCCACGACGGGCTTCGGCGTCGTCGAGTCGAAGTCGCGCTGCCGCTTGCGGTATGCCGGCCTGACTACGGTCACCGGTGCGACGAAACCGATGTTGTGGAAGTCGCCCCCGCCCAGCGTCCTGCGCCGGATCCGGCCGTCGGCGGTGTACACGAACTCCCGCGGTGTCCGCCACGAGACCCGGAACGGGAACACCTCTTCGCCGATGAGCAGCGGGGTGCTGCCCAGCCACAGTTCGCAGCGCCCATTGAGCAGGAGGGAGTAGACGAGGTCACGGCCGTCGGGGGTCCACGCCGGATTGTGGATCACCTGGCCCGCTGGCACCCTCACCGCCGTACCACGGGCACCGGTCGCCACGTCGACGACGTCGATGCGGGTGTTCGCGACGACGAAGGCGATACGGGTCCCGTCGGGTGACCACGCCGGCTCGTACTCCTCCACCGCGGTATCCGTGACGGGCGTGATCGCCCCGGTGGCCGGGTCGAGGAGGTGGATGCCGTAGCTCCCCGACAGGTCCGACGAGAACGCTATCCGCCTGCCATCTGGGGAAAAGCGGGGTTCGCGGTGGTCATAGGGCCCGTGGGTCAGTTGGCGCAGGCCCGACCCGTCCGGGCGGATCATCCAGATGTTGAACGTACCGTCGCGGTAGGACTGGAACGTGATCGTCGAGCCGTCCGGTGACCAGTCGGGCTGGGCGATGTCGAACAGGTCGCTGGTCAGCCGGCGCGCCGGGCCACCCGAGGCGGGCAGTACCCACAGCACGCCCACGAGGTCCATGACGATCGTCGTACCGTCGGGTGAGACCTGCGCGGCCAGGTCGGTGCCTTCACGCAGCGGCACCGCTCGTAGATCGGGCGCCGCCTCGAGTACCTCCGGCGCCGCCGCATGGGCCGGGGTGGCGCCTGTTCCCGCCAGCGCCGCCGCGCCGGCCGCGCCCGCCAGTAGGTCCCGCCGCTTGATGCCCGTCATGTGGTCTCCCCTCCAGATTGTTGCGCGGCCCGCCGCACGCACGCATCCAGGATCATTGATCCTTATACCGGCGGCGGGCAGGGCGAAGAGGCCGCGAGGCGGCAAGCGTCCAGCGCGCGGACACGAGCGGTGAGCGGCCGATCTCGCACGGTCAGCGGGCCCCGGCCGCTGTCCACCGGGCGCATGACGACCAACCGGGTGAGGATGAATTCATGGAGACGTGGGACGCGATCAGGTCGAGACGTGACGTCCGGAAGTTCACCGATCAACCGATCCCACCCGAGGACCTCGACCGGATCCTGGAGGCCGGCCGGCGTGCGCCGTCCTCCCAGAACACCCAGCCCTGGGACTTCGTCGTCGTCACCGAGCGGGAGCAGCTGAGGGAGTTGGCCACGGTCTGGCAGGGCGCCCAGCACGTGGCGACCTCGGCCGCCACGATCGCGCTCGTCGCCCCCGTGCCGACGAGCGAACGGCAGCGCGATCAGATTGAGTACGACCTGGGCCAGGCGACGATGAGCATGATGATCGCCGCCGCCGACCTGGGTGTCGGTACCGGGCATACGGCAGTTTTCGATCAGGACCGGGCCCGCGCGGTCCTCGGCTTCCCCGACGGCCGGTTCTGCGCCTATCTCATCCCCGCGGGGTATCCGGCCGACCGTCCACTTCGGCCGATCGAACGACCCAACCGGCGGCCGTTCGAAGAAGTGGTCCACCGAGGACGGTGGTAGTCGGGACCCGGTGTCATACGGTTGACCTACACTGACCCGACTGATCCCCAGCCTGGCCGGACGACGCCGAGCAGGGCCGACGGGAGCAAGATGGTTGCTAGACCCGAACGGGTCAGGGCGAGGCAATGATCCACCGGACGCAGTTGGTCGCTTCCAGTCCGGCGGGGAGCCAGTAGCGAAACCGACGCCTTAGGAACATGAGTCCTGAGGAGACGTCGTCGCTACCATGTTGGCCTAACCATCCCGTGTCGTAGGCGGCCGTCCGGCCGTAGTCGCCGGCATCACCGTCACTCGTCAGACTCCCGCCTTGCCACCGGCCGGGCGAGTACCGGCTGAGCCAGTCTCTTACGCGTTCGCACTCCGGTCAGCGCGATCGGCGGCGTACAAACCTGCGCGGCGTGTCGCGCTGGCGGTCTCCGGCCCCGCCCAGGCATTGGCCTACGGTCTGACGAAAGGCAGTGGGCAAGGCACCGCGAAAATCACGGCGGCATCGCCCCTGACGATCACCGGCACCCAGGCCTCGGGCTGGGACGACGACAGCGACAGCCGCGGCCGCATTCTCCGCGGCGGCGACGACGGCAGCGGCCGCGACGCTGTGCCGGTCACCGTAACGATCTCCAACCCCAACACGTTCCACCACTGGGCGCACACGGTCAGGGCGAGTGTGTTGAGCACCAACAAATGCGCCGTGACGGACTTCTCGGTGGAAGGCGCTCCGAGGCAGGTCGATCTGCCGGTCGTCGCCAATGGCAGGTTGGTGGTTCGGGGCATCTCCGTCCGGCTGGCCAAGAAGGCGAACGGCGGCTGCAAGGACGCTAAGGTCACCCTGGCCTACGGCATCAGCTGAGAGTTGGCGCCTCGGCTGACGGACGGAACTGCCCTCGAATACGCCCCCTGGTCAAACGTGGGCGATGAGCAGGGCCGGCTGCTCGATACAGTCCGCGACGTGGCGCAGGAACCCTCCGGCGGTGCCGCCGTCACAGACCCGGTGGTCGAAGGTCAACGAGACCCCGGCGACCTTGCGCACCGCCAACTGCCCGTCCACCACCCATGGTTTGTCGACGATGCGGCCGATGCCGAGCAGCGCGGCCTCCGGATGGTTGATGATGGGGGTTGAGCCGTCGACGCCGAACACGCCGTAGTTGTTGAGCGTGAAGGTACCGCCGGTCAGGCGCGCCGGCGGCAGCCTGCCGGCCCGCGCCTGGGCGGTGGTCTCGGCCAGGGCCGCGGCAAGGTCGAACGTCGTGAGGTGCTGTGCGTCGTGGATAACGGGTACGACCAGGCCGCGGTCGGTCTGCGTGGCGATGCCCAGGTTGATGCGACCGGACTGGATGATCTCGCCCCGCTCGCTGTCCACCCGGGAGTTGAGCGCGGGATACCGCTGTAGGGCGTTGACGCAGATGCGCGCGAGGAGTGCGAGGACGCTCACGGGCTGATCGGGCCGGGCTGCGTTGATCGCCGCCCGGGTGTCGAGCAGTCCCGTCGCGTCGACGTCCACCCAGATGGTCACCTCGGGGATCTCGCGGCGGCTGCGGGACAGCTTGTCCGCGATCGCCCGGCGTGCGCCGGTCAGCGGGATCACCACGTCGGTGCCCGACGCCGGTTGCTCGGCCGGAGTGGTGGAGACAAGAGCGGTCTCGACGTCGGCGCGCCGGACGATACCGCCGGGGCCGGTGCCGCGCAGGGCGGCGACATCGACGCCATGGTCGCGGGCCAGCCGCCGGACCAGCGGGGAGATGACCCGCGTTACCGTCTCCACCGGCGGGACGAGGGCCGCCGGCTCCGTCCCGACGACAGGGGCCGCAAGGACAGGGGCCGCAAGGACAGGGGCCGAGCCGCTGGCCGGCAGTACCCGTCGGCGCCGCCGGCTCGACCCGCCGTGGCCGGTGCCGTACCCGATGAGCACGTTGCCCGAGCCCGCCCGCTCCTCCTCGCGGTACACGGCGTGCTCGGATGGCTCGCCCGCCAGCGGCTCGCTGGTGACCAGCGGCTCGATGGTTACCAGCGGCTGGCCGACCGGTCGGCGCTGGCCGGGAGCGCCGTGCAGGGCGGCCACCCGACCGGCGTAGGGGCACGGTACGTCGACGATCGCCTTGGCGGTCTCCACCTCGACCACGATCTGGTCGACCTCGACGGTGTCACCCACGGCCACCCGCCACTCGACGATCTCGGCTTCGGTGAGCCCCTCCCCCAGGTCGGGCAGCGCGAAAATCTGATCCGTCATGCCGCCACCCACTTCGTGTCGGGCCGGTCGTCCCACTGCAGGCGGGCCACGGCGTCGAGGACCCGGTCGACGCCGGGCAGGTGGATGTGCTCGAGCTTCGGTGGCGGGTACGGGATGTCCAGCCCACCAACCCGCAGGACCGGGGCGTGCAGCGAGTGGAAGCACCGCTCCTGTACCCGCGCGGCGATCTCGGCACCCACGCCGGCGAAGCCCTGGGCCTCCTGGATGACCACGCAACGGCCGGTACGGCGTACCGATGCGGCGACCGTCTCGTCGTCGAACGGCACGATGGTCCGCAGGTCGACCACCTCAAGATCCCAGCCCTCGGTGCGCGCCGCCTCGGCCGATTCGAGGGCGACCGGCACCGACGGGCCGTACGCGACGAGCGTGGCGTCGCGACCCGGCCGGCGCACCACGGCCCGCCCGAACGGCTCGGTCGTGACCGGCAACGAAGCCTCCTCGCTGGCGAAGTACAGCTTCTTCGGCTCCATGAACACCACCGGGTCCGGGTCTGCGATCGCCTCGCGTAGCAGCGAGTACGCGTCCTCGACCGTCGCCGGCGTCACCACCTTGAGTCCGGGGGTGTGTGCGTAGTAGGCCTCGCTGGAGTCGCAGTGGTGCTCGACGCCGCCGATTCCCCCCGCATACGGCACGCGGATCACGATCGGCGCGCTCAAAGCGCCGCGGGTACGGTTGCGCAGCTTCGCGACGTGCGAGGTGATCTGCTCGAAAGCGGGGTACGCGAACGCGTCGAACTGCATCTCGACCACCGGTCGCAGGCCCGACATCGCCATTCCGACCGCGAAGCCGACGATGCCGGCCTCGGCCAGGGGCGTGTCGAAGCAACGCCGCTCGCCGTACTCGGCCAGCAGGCCGTCGGTTATCCGGAACACGCCGCCGAGCCGGCCGACGTCCTCGCCGAACACGACCACCCGCTCGTCGGCTGCCAGCGCGTCGCGCAGCGCCGCGTTGAGCGCCTTCGCCATCGTCACCGGAGCCTTGACTCCCGGCGCCTTGGTTACAGTCGCCATCAGGCCCCCGCCTCCTCGCCGGCTGCCGCATCCTCGGCCACTGCGGCCAACTCGGCCCGCACCTGCTCGCGCTGCTCCAGCAACTGCGGGGTCGGCTGCGCGTACACGTGGTCGAAC
Source organism: Dactylosporangium sp. (assembly GCA_025965915.1). Taxonomy (GTDB): domain Bacteria; phylum Actinomycetota; class Actinomycetes; order Mycobacteriales; family Micromonosporaceae; genus Planosporangium. The sequence continues at coordinate 20,197 of JAOPWA010000410.1, forward strand.
AGGCTGAGCGGGGCAGGCGTCGGCTCGACGTTCATTCGGGTACGCAGGTCGGCGGCGCTCGCCTCGGCCTCGGCGCGTACCGCCTCGACGGCGTCGTCGTCGAGCAGGCCCCTGCCGCGCAGGTACGTCTCCAACCGTGCGATCGGGTCGCGGGCGAGCCACGCCTCCACCTCGGCACCGTCGCGGTAGCGGCTGGCGTCGTCGGCGTTGGTGTGCGGCTCCATGCGGTACGTGTGTGCTTCCACCAGAAACGGTCCGAGCCCCGCGCGGGCGTGCTCGACGGCCTTTGTCAGCACCGCGAGTACGGCGACCGGGTCGTTGCCGTCGACCTGCTCGCTCGCGATGCCGTACCCGACGCCCTTGTAGGCCAGGGACGGCGCGGCGGTCTGACGCGACAACGGGACGCTGATCGCGTACCGGTTGTTCTGGACGAAGAACACCACGGGCGCGCGGAACACGGCGGCGAAGTTGACGCCCTCGTGGAAGTCGCCTTCGCTGGTCGCACCGTCGCCGATGAACGCCAGCGCCACCGTGTCGCGCCCCTGGTGCGCCTCGCCGTACGCCACCCCGGCGGCGTGGATGGTCTGGGTGGCCAACGGTGTGCACTGTGGCGCGGTGTGGTGCGCCGCCGGGTCGTACCCGCAGTGCCAGTCCCCGCGCAGCAGCGTGAGGACCTCGACCGGGTCGATCCCCCGCGACACCAGGGCCATCGACTCGCGGTACGTAGGAAAGACCCAGTCGGTCGGGCGGAGCGCCATGACGCCGGCGACCTGGCACGCCTCCTGCCCGCGGGAGGACGGGTACACGGCCAGGCGTCCCTGCTTGGTCAAAGCGGTCGACTGGATGTCGAAACGCCGGCCGATGACCATCCGGCGGTACAGCTCCCGGAGGGTCTCGCCGGGTGGCTCCGCGTAGTCGCTCGACAGTTGGATACCCGACTCGTCGAGCATCCGGACGGGTTCGGGGCTGGGTAGCAAGGAGACGGCCGGATCGGGCTGGGTGGACGCGCGCGCGGCGCGCGGAGATGCCCTGCGGACCGCCTGGGGTGTGGTCGTCACGGCGAGGACCTCCTGGACTTGTGGTGAGATTATGCTCACGTCTTCGGATGATTGCCTCAACCACCGCGCTAAACGCAGAACATCTGACCCGCAGGAGTGCCATCAGTGAGCCAAGAGCCCCAATCGGCAGCCGACTTCGCCTCCGGCTCGGGACGAACGGCACGCCTGCTCGACGACGTCGACCGCCGGATCCTCGACGAGCTGGTCCGTGACGGTCGGGCGTCGATCAGGACCTTGGCCGAGCGCATCCACATCTCGCGCACCAACGCGTACGCGCGGGTGGAGCGTCTGGTGCGGGAAGGCGTGATCACCGGCTTCCAGGCCCAGGTGGCGCCCGAGCCGGCGGGTCTGGGTACGTCCGCCTACGTCAGCCTGACCATCGAACAGAACACCTGGCGGGAGGTGGCGGCCCGTCTCGCGCGGGTCCGGTACGTGCAGCACGCAGCCCTCCTCGGCGGCGACCACGACGTACTCGCGCTGGTCCGCGCGCCCGACAACGCGGCGCTGCGCGACCTGGTTCTCAACCAGGTGCAGGCCATTCCGGGGGTGCTGTCGACCAGAACCTGGCTGGTCTTCGAAGAGTTCGACGGCGTCGACACACCGTGGGCACTGCCATGATCGCGGAGAGTTCTCCGTGTCAGAACACGACAAACTCTCCGCGATGAACTCTCCGCGATCATGAGGGGTCAGCCGACCTGCAGATCGATGCAGGAGTAGAAGGCGTTCGTGGTGTCGGCGATGTTCCACACCGCTAGGACCTTCTGGCGTCCGGACCTGCTGCC
>JAOPWA010000435.1 GCA_025965915.1 Dactylosporangium sp.
TGCGTGCCACCTCCACGAGGTGGGCCTTCGTCGCGTTCGCGTCGACACCTTCCGCGGTCTTGCCGTCGCGGGTGGGGCGCTTCTTGGCCGCCTGGCCGTCGCTGGGGCCCTTCTTCGCCTTGGGCTCCCAGCGGTCGCCCACCTTTTCGAACGAGTGCTTGAGCGACGCGTACGCCGTTCGGTGGCTGCGCTCCCCCTCGCCGTACTCCTCGACGGCGGCGTCATGCGTCTTCGCCCAGGTGTCCTGAGCCTTCTTCGATGATCGCCTGATCGTGCTCGGCATTTCCTTTTGCGCGGGCATCCAACACCTCCGATTCGAAAAGATCAGAATTTCTCGTACCCGGCAGTCACCCGGAGTAAACGATGTGCAGATTGTTGAATGAGCGCATGACGGGCGGGATTCAGGGAAAGACAAGTGTCGAGTCGACCGGACCTACGGAGGTGACCGACGTGACGGACGTTCAGCAACAGGACGTCGTGGATGTGCTGTTCGAACAGCACATCCAGATCAAGAGTCTGTTCAGTCAGGTGGCGGCCGCCCAGGGCGCACGGAAGCGGGAGCTGTTCGAGGATCTGGTGCGGTTGCTCGCGGTGCACGAGAGTGCGGAGGAAGAGGTCGTCCACCCGGCCGCGCGCCACAACATCGAGGGTGGTGACCAGGTCGTCGACGGCCGACTCCACGAGGAGCACGAGGCCAAGCAGGCGCTCTCCGAGCTGTACGACCTGGGTGTGGACCACCCGGAGTTCGACACCAGGCTCGCGGTGCTCGCCGAGGCGGTCATCACGCACGCCACCCATGAGGAGAACGCCGAGTTCGCGTTCCTTCGCCAGAACATCCCGGCTGAGAAGCTACGGCGGATGGCCGGCGCACTGAGGGCCGCGGAGGCGACGGCACCGACCCGGCCCCACCCCGGCGCCGGTGAGTCGGCTACAGCGAACCTGCTGGCCGGTCCCCCGATCGCGGTCTTCGACCGGATCCGCGACGGGGTGCGCGACTGGAACCGGTCCAACAACGGCAACTGACGCCGGTCAGCAGGCAGTCGCGGGGTCCGGCACACGTCGGACCCCGCAGCCTGACCGCCTCTCCTGGGCGGTCAGGCGTACAGCGCCTCTGCGGGACCGAAGAACTCGAAGTGGATGCGCTCCTCCGGCACGTCCAGTGCGCGCAGGCCGATGGCGAGCATGCGCATGAAGCCGCGCGGCCCGCAGAAGTAGAAGTCGAGGTCGGCGATCGGAACGGCGCCCTTGAGCCACTCCATCGTGATTCGCCCGGGCATGTCGTAGTCGCGGCCGCGCACGTCTTCAGGCGTGGGGTACTCGTAGAAAACCACCGGGTGGATCGCGCTGTTCGCGGCGGCGATGTCGCAGATGTGCCCCTTCATGGCGTGCTGACGGCCGCATGTCGCGGCGTGGACGAACCAGGTCTCCGGTGGCCTTCCGCGGTCGACCAGATACTCCAACATGGACACCATCGGAGTGAGACCGACGCCGCCGCTGAGCAGAGCGATCGGCCGGTGGGTCTCCTCCTCGAGGTAGAAGTCGCCGGCAGGCGGACTGACCCGCACCACACTGCCCGGACCGACCTCGGCGTGCAGAAAGTTGGATGCCAGGCCGGGCGGGGCGTACGGCGCCTCGACCGGAGGGTCCTCCCGCTTCACCGAGATGCGGTAGTAGTCGCGCCCGGGCGCGCTCGAGATGCTGTAGTTGCGAACGACCGTCCCATGGCCGGGAATGCCGAACCGGACGGTCAGGTACTGGCCCGGCCGGAATGCCATCAGCGGACCGGAGTCGCTCGGGCGCAGGTAGAAGGACTTGATGCCGTCGCTCTCCGGCGTGATCCGGTCGAAAGCGAAGTCGCGCCAGCCCACCCAGCCACCGAGGGTACGGGCCCGCACGTCGTAGATCTCGTGTTCCCGGCTCATCAGCATGTAGGCGAGGAAGTCATAGGCTTGCGACCACGCGGCGATCACCTCCTCGGTGGCCGCGTCTTCGAGTACGTCGATCAACGCCCCGATCAGCGCCCGGCCGACGTACGGGTAATGCTCGGGCCGGATGGTCAGGCCGACATGCTTCTGGGCGATCCGCTCGATCATCGGCACGCACTCGTCGAGCCGGTCGATGTTGTCCGCGTACGCGTGCACGGCCCCCGCGAGCGCCCGTGGCTGACTGCCCGACTGCCCGTGGTGGGACTGGTTGAACAGGCTCTTGATCTCTTCGTTCTGGAAGAGGATCTCGTACAGCCGCCTGGTGATCTCCAGCCCGCGTTCCCGCAGGATCGGCGCTGTCGACTTGACGGTCCGGATGGTCCGAGGGCTCAAGGCTGCACCCGTCACGGCCCGCTGATACCCGATCCCCCGGGCGGTATACGCGAATGCTTCCGTTAGTGCGTTACCTGGCCGGGTAGCCAGTCGCCGTGACCACGCGAACACAGCCCGAACGCAATCGTGCGACCCACGGAGAACCCATCCCGACCCGGGCGGTTCTCGACCGCACTCTCCTGCTGTTCCTCGAGGGCTACACGTTCATGACCAAGCGGTACCGCCGCTGGGGCGCCCGCGCCTTCGAGACTCGGCTGTTGGGCCGGCGGGCCGTCTGCATGGCTGGCCGCGACGCGGTAAGCCTGTTCTACGACGGGGACAGGATCGTGCAGTCCAGGATGGTGCCCTGGCCGATCCGCACGACGCTGTTCGGCGAAGGCGCGGTGCACTTCCTGGAGGGCGAGGAGCACCGCCACCGCAAGGCGATGTTCCTGTCGCTGGTGACCCCTGACGCTGTCGCGGCACTGGCCGCCGCCACCGACAGGCGATGGGAGGCCGCCGCCGACCGCTGGGCGGCCGCCGACCGGGTCGTACTGTTCGACGAGGCCGTACAGGTACTCGGCTCCGCCGTTTTCGCCTGGGCGGGTATTCCCTTGGAGCGCACCGACTCCGGGCGCCGCGCGCGGGACCTCGCGACCATCGTCGACGGATTCGGCAGCCTCGGACTTCGCCACCTCCGTGCCCGCATGGCCCGCTGGCGGGCCGACCGCTGGGCCCGCCAACTGGTGGCCGATGTGCGCTCCGATCGGCTCCGCCCGCCGGCGGGCACTCCACTGGAGGTGATCTCGCGCTACCGCGGCCTCGACGGCCGGCCCTTGGACGAGCCGGTCGCCGCGACTGAACTACTCAACGTCGTACGGCCTACGGTCGCGGTCGCCTACTTCGTCGCCTTCGCGGCGCACGCGATGCACGCCTACCCCGAGTGGCGCCCGCGCCTGGCCAGCGGCGACGAGGCGGTACTGGAGGCATTCGCGCACGAGGTGCGCCGCTTCTACCCGTTCGCCCCCGCGCTCGGCGCCAAGGCGCGGAAGGAGTTCATCTGGCGAGGTCACCGGTTCACGCCGGGCCGTCTCGTCCTGCTCGACATCTTCGGTACCGACCGCGATGAGGCGACCTGGCCGGAGCCCGAACGCTTCGACCCCGAACGGTTCATCGGGCGCGAACCGGACCCACTCGCCTACGTCCCCCACGGCGACGGCGATCCGGCCATCAGCCACCGCTGCGCCGGGGAAGGCGTCACCACCGAGCTGCTGAAGACCGCGGAGCGGCACCTCGCCCGGCTGCGCTACGAGGTGCCGAGCCAGGACCTGCACATTCCGCTGTCGCGGATACCGACCCGCCCGCGTAGCGGCTTCGTCATGACCAACGTGCAGCGCGTTCCCGTGCCCGCAGGTTCCGCGAGGTGACCGCGCGCGTTTGGGCCATCAGCCGCAGCAGCCCCCACCGCTGCTGGCGGCCATGTCGAAGCGGTCCGTAGCGTCGTCGACCATCGCCCGCGCGCCGACGGTCGTGGAGCAGACGCCGGTTTCGGGCAGTTCGAGCTGGACATCGCGGGCGGCGTCCCAGTCACCGGCCATCGCGGCCGTGATGGAGCGGGCCTGCTCGTAACCGGTGGCCATCAGGAACGTCGGTGCCCGGCCGTAGCTCTTCATCCCGACCGCGAAGTAACCCGGTTCGGGTTGGGTCAGCTCGTCGACGCCGTGCGGGCGCACGCTGCCGCAGGAGTGCTCGTTGGGGTCGATCAGCGGCGCGAGGGCGCGGGTGCAGCCGAGGATCGGGTCCAGGTCCAGGCGCAACTCGCCGGAGATGGTGTGGTCGGGTCGGAACCCGGTCGCACCGACGATGCGGTCGGCCGCGATGGTGCGGCCGGTTGCGTCGACCAGCTCCACGTGGCCGTCGGTGAGGCGACGCACGGCGTGCACCCCGAAGCCGGTGACCAGCTCGACGCGCCCGGAGCTGACCAGCAGCCGCAGCCCGGTGCCCAACGCCCCGCGGGCGGGCAGTCCGTCGGCGTCGCCACCGCCGAAGGCCCGGTCGGCGCTGCCGCCGCGTAGGGCCCAGGTGATCCGGGTGTCGGGGGCCTGTTCGGCGAGTTCGGCGAGGGCGAGCAGCGTATTGGCCGCGGAGTGCCCGGAGCCGACGACAACGGTGTGCTTGCCGGCGTAGGCGTCGCGGCCGGCGCCGAGTACGTCGGGCAGCGCGTGGTCGATCCAGGCGGCGGCGTCGGCTTCGCCGTGCGCGGCGAGCCCGTTCGCGCCGAGGACGTTGGGGGCGGTCCAGGTGCCGGAGGCGTCGATGACGGCGCGGGCGAGGATGTCGGTGCCGTCGGCCAGGCGCACCATGAACGGCGCCTGCTCACGGCCGGCGGTACGCACCCGGTCCACACCGACCCGACCGATCGCGACCACTGCGGCGTCGTACCGGATGTGCGGGGCGAGGGCGGGCAGCTTGGCGAAGGGTCGCAGGTACTCCTCGACCAGTTCGCCGCCGGTGGGCAGCACCTCAAGGTCCGGCTCGGCCCACCCCGCGGCCGCCAGCAACCGGCGCGCGGCGGCGTCGATGTTGTAGCGCCACGGACTGAACAGGCGGACGTGGCCCCACTGCCGCACCGACGCGGCGACATCACTGCCGGCCTCCAGGACCAGGAACGGCAGGCCTCTCTCGGTCAGGTGGGCCGCTGCGGCCAGCCCGACCGGGCCGGCGCCGATCACCACCACCGGCAGGTCGGCGGACTCGGTTCGGCCTACCGCGGCAGGAGCCTCTCGCGGCGTTGTCGCGGTAGGCCCGCAGCAGTTCCCGCTGGCCGGAGTGGTCTCGTTGCTCATGATGATGTCCCCCAGAAAGGTGTGCGAGAGGCTCGGACGGGAAGTCAGCGCCAGCCGGCAAGCTGGTTCATCGCGGAATTCCTTACCTTGACGGTTATCGAATCAGAGTTGGAGCCTGGCATCTGTTTCGACATCC
>JAOPWA010000453.1 GCA_025965915.1 Dactylosporangium sp.
ACGCCTGAGCAGCCGCAACAGCAGCAGCCGGGGCCGACCGGGCCTGGGATGACCACGCCTGAGCAGCCGCAACAGCAGCCGCCGCAACAGCAGCAACCTCCGCCGGAGCAGCAGCCGCAACAGCAGCAGCCCGCGCCGGAGCAGCCGCAACAGCAGCAGCCGCAACAGCAGCAACCCGCGCCGGAGCAGCCGCAACAGCAGCAGCCGCAACAGCAGCAGCCTGGCTCATAGGCGTCCGACATGTAGTTGGACGCAGGTTCCGGATACGCACGATATTGGCCCCGGATCGCCCCTCGCGGCGGTCCGGGGTCGGTCCTGCACCTTCCTCTTGGATTGCCGGACAACAGTACGAAGGCATTCGAGCTCATCCGGCTGGTCCCGAAACTCATGGGTTGCCGGTTGGGCATCGCTCAACAGTTGGTCCACTCACGCGAACGTCGTTGGACTGCGGCACTCCGTTCGCGGACTACCGTCAGGTTCCGGGTCGGATTCACTCGGGTGGAGGGCTGGGTCCGGCTGGACGGTATCGTCCATTGACATGATCCCCTTGGATGGGCACGTTCGCACTGGTCCCTGACGCCCCACATCGTGGGCGAAGTGTGGATCCAGCGCGTCGACCACTACATCCACTAGCCGGGGCTACGGTCTTGTATCGCCAGCGCTGATTACCTGTGCCGTAGAGTGCCGCACAATCCCGGCCTCGGTGCGACGCCGCCAAGACAGCTGTCGGTCCACGCCGCTCTACTCACCTTCCCGGGGCCCTCCGGGTCAACAACCCTCTGCCCAGGATGATGACGAATCCTGTGGTCAGCAGGCCGAACGCGACGAGGTCCCGATGAGCGCCGGCGACCCGCAGAAGCATCGGCCAGAGGCCGCGCCATGCCGGGGCCGTGATTAGTAGTACAGCCGCTGCGATCATCAGTGTGCCGAGAACCTTCATGGGTCTGGTCGCCGGTGCGTTTCGTGACGCGGGTTCAAATGCCGCGGTGTGCACGTCCCGGCGCGCCTGTTCCTGCAGCCGTTCTATGACGCCCTGGAGTTTGGCCTGGTCCTTCTCCAGTTGTGCGCGCACGCTGGCGGTCTCGTCCGTGTTGTTGTTGGCGGGGTCGTCCAGCCAGCGCCACCGCGCGATCGTATAGAGCGCCTGGTCGAACACCTGCCGCCATTCTTTCGCCATCTCGCGGAAGGCGTCGCTGCCGTGCACCTGCATAAGCGCGTCCAGTTTCGCCCGCTGACTCGCTTCGGAGACGGTCTCGTCCCAGGGTTTGTCCTCCAGGATCACGTTGTCGATCTCATCGCGGGTACGCGAGAAGAAGGTCAAGATCTCGTCGTACGCGTCCACCCGCTCCTGGTAGGAAGCCAATCGTCGCTCGTGTGTCTGTTGGGCCCGTCGCGCGACGGTCGTGTGGTGTGCTTGGATCGCCCCGCCGACAAGGGTCAGAACGCCACCTGTCAGGACGCCCACGCCGCCCACGATCGCCAACTCGAACGCGCTCGCATCCACGTCGCACCGTCCCCTCGCCAAGGCTCGCGGCATGGACCCGCAGGGGGAGCCGACCCGCGACGCCCGGCACGTCTGCCGGTCCGCCGCGGGAGCCGTGCAATGTCTACCCGCCACCCGTGGGCCAAACGACCCGGACGGCGCCGCGGAGGGGAAGGCAGGCGGATCGGAAGGCAGGCGGATCGGAAGGCAGGCGAAAGTGGAGACGGCAGATAATTTGCCGACCGGAACTTTCGGTGGAAAAGTCGCATCATGCGCAAATACGTGATCATGGGCGTCCAGGGCAGCGGCAAGAGTACGCAGGCGGCGATGCTGGCCCGCGACCTGGACCTGGTCCGAATCACGGTCGGCGACATGTTCCGTTGGCACATTCAGCAGCACACCAAGATCGGTGCACACGTACGGCGCACCATGGCCGTGGGCAAGTTGGTCGACGACGACCTGGTCGAGTCGATGGTCCAGGAGCGGCTACAGCTGCACGACTGGAATTACGGCTTCATCATCGACGGCTTCCCGCGCAGCCGGAAGCAGGCCGAGTTCTTTCTGGAGAGCTACGACATCGACGCCGTCATCTACCTTGACCTGCCCGATGAGGAGGTCCGTCGGCGGGTGCTCGCGCGCCGGCTGTGCGCCGGCTGCGGCATGGACTACAACCTGATCAACGACCGGCCCACGGTGGAGGGCCGCTGCGATGTGTGCGGCGGTGAGCTCGTCACGCGTGAGGACGACACCGAAGAGGCGCTGGCGACGCGGTTGCGGGAGTACCACGAGGAGACCGGTCCGGTGTTGGAGATCTTCAGGCGCAAGGAGTGCGTCGTCATTGTCGACGCCCGGCCGGACGCGATCACGGTCCAGCAGGAGATTCGGCACCGGTTGGGGCTACCCGAGTATGTGGAGAAGGACGACTAGACGCAGCCGTGGGCGATCGCGAGCGCACAGACGGCAGTCAGTCGAAGCTGGAACCAGTTGGCCCGAGACCAGTCCATGTCCGCCTGATCGGACAGTTGCCAGCCCATCCGCGCGGCGGCGGTGGCGACAGAGGAGCCGTACCCGGCGAGCGGGACCGTCGTGAGGGTCAGGTTCATCGCGGCGAGGCTGTCCCGAACCGCCGCGGCGTGCTGGTCGACGGCGGCCATCAGACCGGGGGTCCGCGTCGCGGCGGTGAGCCCGTCGGCGCCTACCTGGGTCATGATGGCCGCCAGTAGGGCGCTGGGGCTGTGGCCGCCGCGAGTTGGGTCGTTGCCGGTAGTTCGCTCGTCACCAACTCAATGTAGGTAGGTCCCCGAGGGCAACCAGGCGTGGTAACCGACCGGCACCCCTATCGCACTCCGCTGCCGCTGCCGCTGCCGAGGACCGTCCCCGCGAGCACGACGGCGGCCACGGTGAGGTAGCTGACCGAGGCCAGCACCATCGGCCTTGTCCCCGCCCGAAAGCGCTGCTATAACATTCATCATTAACGATAAGGTTTGTTAATAGTGCAGCCGGCGGCGGCCGCTGCCGCCTCGGGGACCCGGCCCTCCGGTCGCCGGCCACTGAACTCTAGGAGGACCAGGTGCAGCGCAGAAAGCTCGCCCCTCTCGCCATGACCGGCCTCGCGCTCGTGGGCGCGGCCGTCTTCGGCGTCCTACACGCAGGCAGCGCCAGCGCGGCGCTCAGTAGTAACTGGTACGCGTCCGCCCCCTACCTGATGCCCTTCGACAACAGCCCGCCGGACGCCATCCAGGTCATGAACGCCACCGGCCAGAAGGCGTTCCAGCTCGCGTTCATCCTGGCTCCCAATGGCGGCGGCTGTAGTCCGACCTGGGACGGCACCCGTGCGGTCTCGTCCGACACGGAGGCGGCCAACCTGATCAGCCGCATCCGCTCGGCCGGCGGCGACGTCAGCGTCTCCATCGGCGGGTACGGCGGGACGAAGCTCGGCCAGACCTGCGGCGATCCCGCCTCGACCGCCAGCGCCTACCAGCAGGTGATCAGCAAGTACGGGCTCAAGGCCATCGACTTCGACCTCGAGGAGCCCGAGTACGAGAACACCGCCGCCATCCACAACGAGATCGGTGCGGCGAAGATCCTGCAGCAGAACAATCCGGGCCTGTACGTCTCCGTGACCACCGCCGCGACGACGAACGGCGAGGGCACCGGCTGGTTCGGCAAGCAGATGCTGAACGAGGCGAAAAGTTCGGGCTTCACTCCGAACAACTACTCGATCATGCCATTCGACGGCGGCTTCAACGGCGCGTCGGCTCAGATCAGCGCGCTGGAAGGCTTCCACAACACGCTGATGAGTACGTTCGGATGGGACAGTGCCACCGCGTACGCCCATGAGGGCGTGTCGATGATGAACGGCCGCAGCGACACCGGAGAGTACTTCCGGCAGGCGGACTTCCAGCAGGTGCTCGACTACGCGACCAGCCACCACCTGGCGCGGTACACGTACTGGTCGGTCAATCGGGACCGCCAGTGCGCCGATCCCAACCAGTCCACGACGTCCGGTACGTGTAGCAGTGTGCCGCAGGCCGCGTGGGACTTCACCAAGTACACGGCGAAGTTCGCCGGAGCGACGCCGCCCACCACGCCTCCGACGACGGCGCCCCCGACGACCACTCCGCCGCCTCCGGGTTCGTGCGGTGCGCCGGCGTGGAACTCCGCGACGGCGTACAGCGGCGGGGCGGTCGTGTCGTACAGCGGTCATACCTGGAAGGCGAAGTGGTGGACCCAGGGTGAGACGCCGGGTACTGCCGACGTCTGGGCCGACCAGGGCACGTGCTCCGGCGGTGGGACACCCCCGCCGCCTCCGGGTTCATGCGCGCCTCCGGCGTGGAACTCGGCGACGGCGTACAGCGGCGGCGCGGTCGTCTCCTACAACGGTCACAAATGGACCGCGAAGTGGTGGACGCAAGGCGACGTTCCCGGGGCCAACAGTCAGAACGTCTGGAGTGACAACGGCGCCTGTTGAGGGCGCGGTAGGGCGGGGGGCCGGGGGTCAGCCGGCCCCCCGTTCGCGTCTACCCACTCGATGACACGTACGAGGATCGATGCTGGCGAACCGATCGAACACATGTTCTAATCTTCCCATGGAGCGACGGAAGCACTGGTGGAACGGGCGGTTCGCCAATCCGGCCCGTCGGGACGTTTTCCTCTGGAATGACGACGGTCACTGGCGCGTTGAGGCGAGTCGCGGCAGTCTGGCCAAGCGATACCGTCAGTTCGCCTTCGACAACGAGATGGCGGCCCTCACGATGGTCGACGTTCTGACAGGTAGCCAGGGCGAAGGTTGGCGCGAGGTGTCCATCTGACCTGCAGGGTCGACGTGGGGAGGGGCTCATGGCTCCCTGTCGCCGGTGTCGTACATCGCTGTTCGTCCGGCTGAAATTGACCGAAAGGACGAAACGCGCACCCTCTCGGGTCGTCTATGGCTCTTGTCTTTTCGCGGCGCAGGAAGATGTGGCACCATCTTGCTTACCCCTACCGCCGATGGACTCCGCACGTGAGGACAGGAGCAAGATCAGATGCGTATGAGAATTTTTGGCCGGTGGGTGTCCCGGTTGGTTGGCGCCAGCCTTGCACTGGCGGTAGTTGCCGCCGCGGCGGCACCCCAGGTCTACACCGTCGCCTCTGACGCTAACTGGTGGTGACAGGTCCCATCCGGGCCTGACGTGAAGCCAAGGGAGTAGTGGTGCCTCGATCTAGGTTTCCGCTACGCCGCTCGCCACAACTCGCTTGGTACGTCACCGCAGCCCTCCTGCTGCTGGCATCCGTCATCGCGGTGCCCATGGGTGTCGCAGGGTGGCATCCGGCGGACAGGTGGCTAACCGCGCTCGTCTTCTTCGGACTCTTCTTGGCGGCGGAAGCCGTCGTTCTGGAGTTTGATTTCCGGCGCCAGGCGATGAGCGTCTCGCTCGCCGATATCCCTCTTGTATTGGCGCTGGCGTACCTGCCGCCACTGACCGTTGTCCTGGTGCGATTCGTCGGCCTACTTCTCGTGCACAACTTGTACTGGAGAACACCCCCGGTAAAGCTGTGTTTCAACCTGGCCGCAAAGCTGGCCAGCACCTCGGTCGCCGCCGCGGTTGTCTTCGTGAACAGCCCCATGGCGGCAGACCAGCCCCGAAGCTGGGCGGTCCTGTTCGCCGCGGCGACAGCGAACCTCCTCGTGAGCCTGGCGGCGGTCATGGGGGTGATCAGCGTCGTCCAGGGCGGCACATCCGCTCGCGAACTCGCGCGTACGGCGGCTCCGGGCCTGGTCGTCCCGATGATCAACGTCACCGTGAGCTTGATCATCCTGTTGGTGCTCCAGCAGAGCATGTGGTCGCTGCTCTTGCTCGCCGTGATGACGATCGTGCTGGTGAGGGTGTATCGCGCCTACGCCAGGTTCGTGAGGCAGCATCGCAGCGTCACAGAGCTCTACGACCTGACCCGGGCCGTGGAAGAGGCGGGGCGCGACGGCACCGTCGTTGACGTGTTGCTGGCACGTACCCGCGAATTGTTACGCGCCGACTACGCCACGCTCTGGCTCACAGCCTCCGGACGGCATCCGGAGGTGCTCCTCTCAGCGCGGGTCGAATACCGGGGACTGCTCGACTCCGCGGCAACTCCGGATGACTTCCGCCTGCTCGCGGTGGAGCAGAACGACACCCTCGTGGTGGCACCCCGACTCGGGAGCGAACAACTGCTCCGCAAGCTACGCGCGCGTGGTGGCAAGGACGCGATCGTGGTTCCGCTGCGCTCGGGTGAGGCGGTGATCGGAACCCTGGAGGTAGCCGGGCGCCTCGGGGACCAGGCGTCGTTCGGCCCCGATGACGTGCGGCTACTGGAGACCGTCGCGGCGCATGCCGGCGTCGCGGTGGAAAACTCCCGCCTGGTCGACCGGCTTCGGTTCGACGCACAGCACGACGCGCTGACCGCCCTGCCCAACCGGCGACGCATGCTCAACGCCCTCGACGAGGCCATCAAGGTTCAGACTCCCGAGGACGTCGTCGCGGTGCTGCTCTTCGACGTCGCGCGACTGCGCCATGTCAACGACTCGCTCGGCTACGGCGCCGGGGACGAGTTGCTTGCCGAGTTCGCCCGGCGCCTGCGTGACTCCGCCCCGCCCGCGGCGCTCGTCGGCCGGATCGGCGGTAACGAGTTCGCGCTCACCGTGCGCGCCGCCAACATCGAAGCAGCCGTGGCGCTGGCTGTGAAGATCCGCGAATCGCTACAGGGTCCGGTGGCCGTCGGTGCGCTCACGATCGACGTCGACTGTGCCGTCGGCGTGGCCGTACACCCGACTCATGGCGCCGACTCGGCGACGTTGCTGCAGCACGCCGATGCGGCGACCCATGCCGCCAAGGTCCGGCACGCCGCGGTCCAGCTGTTCTCCGCCAGTCTTGAGTCCCGATCCGTTCGCCGGGTCGGCCTCGCTGACGAGCTACGGCGGGCGCTCGACGCCGGCGAGCTTCGGGTGTACTTCCAGCCCAAGGTTGGCCTGCGAGACCGTCGCCTGGTCGGGGTCGAGTGCTTGGCGCGCTGGGAACATCCGGTGCACGGGTCGGTCGCGCCCGAGGACTTCGTCGCGGTTGCCGAGCACACCGGCCAGCTCGGACGGCTGACCGAAGTGGTCCTGCGCGAGGGGTTGCGTCGCGCCCGCGAGTGGGAGGACGCCGGGCGGACGTTCCCGGTATCGGTCAACCTCTCGCCGACTACGCTCCTCGACCCGACGTTCCCGGCTCAGGTGGCCGAGCTGCTGCGCGAGTACGCGGTGGATCCTGCCTGGCTCACTCTTGAAATCACCGCGGGCGGCGCGGTCGGCGATCCGGATCGTGCTCTGGCGACCCTTCACGCGCTCCGCGAGCTGGGGGTGCGGCTATCCGTGGATGACTTTGGCACCGGGTACTCGTCGCTGGGGTATCTGCAGCGGCTGCCCGTGCAGGAGGTCAAGATCGACCGTACGTTCGTGCAGGGCATGACGACCGACCCAGGTGACCTTGCCATTGTGCGGACCGTGGTCGACCTCTCGCGCCACTTCGGGCTCAGTGTCGTCGCCGAGGGCGTGGAGAGCGAGCTCACCCTGGGGCTGCTCGAGGAGATCGGCTGCGACGTCGGCCAGGGATTCCTGTTCAGTCGGCCGTTGCCCTACGAGCGGTTGGACGCCTGGTACGCCGCGCAGACGCAGGCCGAGTCCACGCCCGCGGGCGAGGTGCGCTGGCTGCGCGCCGTGCCGTGACACCCGACGCGCCGAATCGGGTACGCGGTTTCGTCGCTACGCACCTGACGTGTACTCTTACCCGGTGCGCGTGCGCGGTAAGCGCCCGCCATGGGTGAAAGCCCGCCCCCTTAGCTCAGTCGGCAGAGCGTCTCCATGGTAAGGAGAAGGTCTACGGTTCGATTCCGTAAGGGGGCTCCACGGGTTCGGCCATAGGCGGAGCCCGACGCGGCGGTGTAGCTCAGATGGCAGAGCAAGCGGCTCATAATCGCTGTGTCGCCGGTTCAAGTCCGGCCACCGCTACAGTGAACCCCGAGGTCCGCGGAGCACCCGCTTTGCAGACCTTTCCAGGCGCGCGCTATTGTCGTACGCCGGTAGTTGACCCATTTTCGAGGAAGGCACTCCGCCGTGGCTAAGGCGACCGACGTACGTCCGAAGATCACTATGGCGTGTGTGGAGTGCAAGGAGCGCAACTACATCACGCGTAAGAACCGCCGCAACGACCCGGACCGCATTGAGCTGAAGAAGTTCTGCCCCCGCTGCGGCAAGCACACGGCGCACCGCGAGACGCGCTGACCTCGTACCCATACGCATTTGTGGCGGTCCCGTTTCGGGTGCCGCCACTTTTGCTTGTACGGCGAACCCTGACCTCGGCGTGGCCGTGAACCGGTAGGTTCAGGCCATGTCGTTGGACCCTTCCTTCGTCGGCCGCACCTACCCGCCGACGCCAAGCTACGAGGTCGGCCGCGAGAAGATCCGCGAGTTCGCCGCCGCCGTCGGGGCGGTTCACCCGGCGCACACCGACCCGGACGCCGCTCGTGCCCTTGGGCATCCGGACATCGTCGCGCCGCCGACCTTCCCCATCGTGATGACCATGAGCGCCGGCGCCCAGATCATCGAGGATCCGGCGCTGGGTATCGACTACAGCCGGGTGGTGCACGGTGACCAGCGCTTCAGCTATACCCGTCCGGTGTACGCGGGGGACCGGTTGACCTGTGTCTGCTCGGTCGAGGACGTCACCTCGCGGGGTGGCCACGACTTCGTCACCACCCGCACCGAGGTGGCGACCGAGGACGGCGAAGCCGTGGTGACCGTCTGGTCCAAGCTGGTCGTGCGGGGGGAGGGCTGACATGGAGATCGGCGAACGGCTTGCGCTGCACACGTTCCGGGTGACCCGGGCCGACCTTGTCCGGTATGCCGGTGCGTCCGGTGACTTCAACCCGATCCACTGGAGCGACCGGCACGCGACCAAGGTGGGCCTGCCCGGAGTGATAGCGCACGGGATGTACACGATGGCCGTCGCGGGCCAGGCGGTGCTGGCCTGGGCTGGGGATCCGGCGGCCGTCGTCGAGTACGGGGTGCGCTTCACCAAGCCGGTCGTGGTCCCCGACGACGAGGAGGGCACCGAGGTGACCGTCAGCGCCGTGGTCAAGGGCTTCACGGAGCAGGGGTACGCGCAGTTGGACATCACGGCGATGTGCGGCGGCGACAAGGTGCTCGGTCAGGCCCGGGCCGTCGTCCGGCTGCGTTGACCGGGGCGGTTGGGAAAGCGGGGCTGTTACCCGTACACTGGTCGGCCGTGGGGTATGTACCCCTGTCTCGGCGCGCCCGAGCCAGGAGTTCGGACCTCGCAAAGGGGTGTGGCGCAATTGGCAGCGCAGCGGTCTCCAAAACCGCAGGTTGCAGGTTCGAGTCCTGTCGCCCCTGCGCCGAAGGGCCTGGCAGCCGGACGAGACCGACTAGGGTGTTCGGTAGTTGGCATCGCCATCCGGCGGTGTCGCGACCGCGGCCAGTCGTCGGAGCAGATTCCCGGCCAGCGCCGGGCCAGACCGTAGACGTGGGAGACCACCGCGACATCACGGAAGAGGGCGGAAGTGGCCGAGAGCAAGCGCCACGGCGAAGACGCCGTGGGCGAGAGCCTCGACGAGGCGCTCGACGGAGATGCCCTCCGCGACGACGACCTCGACGAGTCGGCGTCCAAGCCCAAGCGGGCGAGGGCGGTCGACACGGCGACCCGGGCACCGGCCAAGACCAAGGTCGGAGAGCGGCCCGGTGTCTTCGCCCGGATCCGCAACTTCTTCCGTGAGATCATCAGCGAGCTGGGGAAGGTCATCTGGCCGACCCGCAAGGAGCTGCTGACCTACACCGCGGTCGTGGTCGTGTTCGTCGCGATCATCATGACGATCGTCGCGTCGTTGGACTACGGCTTCGCGAAGGCCGTCATCTACGTGTTCGGCACCGGCAAGGGTAAGTAACAAGTCGGTCCGGCAGCTGGCCGATACCCGTGCGGCGGGAGCCGCAAAAGCAATGGAAGTGAGCAACGTGCCTGAGTACGACGAGGTCGAGGCCGCCGAGCTCGGCAACGACTCGACCGTCGCGACGGCGGCCCACGAGGTCGGCGAGACCGCGAGTGCCGACACTGCACCCGCGGAAGCCGATGCCGCGGCCGACGAGGCCACGCCCACCGGCGCGGGGTCCGTCGAACTGGCCGGCGATGCGGAGGACGGTGACGTCCCGGATCCGGTCGCCGAACTGCGCGCCGCGCTGCGTTTCGCGCCCGGCGACTGGTTCGTGGTCCATTCGTACGCCGGCTACGAGAACAAGGTCAAGACCAACCTTGAGACCCGTATCACGAGCCTCGACATGGAGGACTTCATCTACCAGGTCGAGGTGCCGACCCGGGAAGAGGTCGAGGTCAAGAACGGCAAGCGGCTGCAGGTGCAGAACAAGGTCTTCCCGGGCTACATCCTGGTCCGCATGGAGCTGACTCCGGAGTCCTACTCCTGTGTGCGCAACACGCCAGGCGTGACCGGCTTCGTCGGTGCCACCGACCGGGCTGACCGACCCGCCCCGCTGTCGCTCGACGAGGTCCTCAAGTGGCTCGCCCCGGCCGTGCAGCCGGACAAGAAGGCGGGCAAGCCTGATATCAAGGTCCTCGACTTCGAGGTGGGCGACTCCGTCACGGTCACCGACGGTGCCTTCGCCTCGCTGCCCGCGACGATTAGCGAGATCAACGCCGACCAGCAGAAGCTCAAGGTGCTGGTGTCGATCTTCGGTCGAGAGACGCCGGTCGAACTCAACTTCAACCAGGTGGCGAAGCTCTAACCTGGCTGGGGTAACCTAGACTGTCCGGCCCGATCGCCGGCGCGTCAGCGTGCGCGCGTCTCGGCGTTTGAGGGTCAAGTAGACCCGCCTCGCCCGGCAACGCGCCGGGCGAGCACCACGCCCCAGGAAGACAGACATGCCTCCGAAGAAGAAGCTCGTCAAGACGTTCACGCTTCAACTGCCGGCGGGACAGGCCACTCCGGCGCCGCCGGTTGGCCCCGCGCTCGGTCAGCACGGCGTGAACATCATGGAGTTCGTCAAGGCGTACAACGCCGCCACCGAGTCGTCCCGCGGTGACATCGTCCCGGCGCAGATCAGCGTCTACGAGGACCGCTCCTTCACCTTCGTGCTCAAGACGCCGCCCGCCGCGCGCCTGCTGATCAAGGCCGCCGGCATCCAGAAGGGCTCGGGCGTGCCGCACAAGGAGAAGGTCGGCTCGATCAACCGCGCTCAGCTGCGTGAGATCGCCGAGAAGAAGATGGCCGACCTCAACGCCAACGACGTCGAGCAGGCCGAGAAGATCATCGCCGGCACCGCCCGGTCGATGGGCATCAACGTCGCCGAGTAGGCCTCAGACCAACGCGTGGGAGGGCCGCGAAGCCGGTCCGCCATCAACCACAGGAGCAAAGACTTATGCAGCACGGCAAGAACTACCGCAAGGCGGCCGACCAGATCGACCGCGACGCGTTGTACAGCCCCGCCGATGCGGTCAAGCTCGCCAAGCAAACGAGCCCCGCCAAGTTCGACGCCACCGTCGAGGTCGCCATGCGTCTGGGCGTCGACCCGCGCAAGGCCGACCAGATGGTGCGTGGCGTGGTCAACCTGCCACACGGCACCGGCAAGACCGTCCGCGTGATCGTCTTCGCGTCCGGTGACAAGGCCGCCGAGGCGCAGGCCGCCGGTGCGGACGCGGTCGGCACCGATGAGCTGGTCGCCCGCATCCAGGAGGGCTGGCTCGACTTCGACGCGGCGATCGCGACCCCCGACCAGATGGCCAAGATCGGCCGGATCGCGCGGATCCTGGGCCCGCGCGGTCTCATGCCGAACCCGAAGACCGGCACGGTGACGATGGACGTCACCAAGGCGGTTTCGGACATCAAGGGCGGAAAGATCACGTTCCGGGTGGACAAGCACGCCAACTTGCACCTGATCATCGGCAAGGCCAGCTTCGGCGAGAGCCAGCTGGTGGAGAACTACGCTGCCGTCCTCGACGAGGTGCTGCGCGCGAAGCCGTCGGCGTCCAAGGGCAAGTACCTCAAGAAGGTCACCATGAGCACCACCATGGGGCCCGGCGTCCCGATCGACCCCAACCGCACGCGCAACCTGACCGAGGATGAGTCGGCCGAGTAACGGTCACCCGCTTCGCTTGATCGGGCGCCCTCCGAGAATTCGGGGGGCGCCCGATTTTGATGTTTCCGGCTAGGCTCGCCGCGTGCGTGTCGAGGACGTCTGGTTGCGATACGACCGCCGGGCGCCGTGGGTGCTTCGTGAGGTGACGCTGTCACTGTCCGCGCAGGACGGTCGCCCGGACTGGGCCGAGCGGTTCCACCTCACGCCCTACCTCGGTGTCCGGCTCCCCTCGCTGTCCAAGGGGACCGCTCAGAAGGTCGGCCTCACCCAGGCCCTGCTCATCCGGCCGGACCTGCTCGTGCTCGACGAGCCGACCGAGGGTCTCGACGCGGCCGTGCTCGCCGACCTGCCCCTCGTCATCACCGAGGTGACCGCGGCCGGCGGGGCCGTGGTGGTCAGCGACCACTCCGGCAAGCTGGTCGACCTGCCCGGCTCGTCGACGATCGGCTGCGGTGACGAAAGCGCCTGGACGGGACGTGGCGGCGCCCGATTTGGTGGCAGGCCGGCCCTCGCGTAACCTAGCTTGCGTAGT
The DNA here is from genome assembly GCA_025965915.1 of Dactylosporangium sp. GTDB lineage: Bacteria > Actinomycetota > Actinomycetes > Mycobacteriales > Micromonosporaceae > Planosporangium. The sequence continues at coordinate 12,670 of JAOPWA010000453.1, forward strand.
TCCATCCAAAGACCGCTGGTCGCCGTGTTCGCACGGTCGAAGGCCCCGCATCCGCGGGCGGCCCGCGCAGGGCAAATGTTCCGGGCCGGCTGGCGAAGCTGCCCGAGCCGGAATGTCTGAAGGACGGTAGTGCGACGGCCCGTTTCGTGGCCGATCCCGCCCCGTGCGCCCTGCGCCGGGGCGTCTCTCGTTTTCCGGGCCGACCAGCCTGAAGCAACGAGAGAGGAGGGACATGGCGGACAAGCCGGTTCGGGCCGACAAGGCCACCGCGGTTGCTGAGCTGACCGAGCAGTTCCGTGGCTCATCGGCGACGCTACTCACGGAGTACCGCGGCCTCACGGTCGCGCAGCTCAAGGAGCTTCGGCGCACGCTCGGGCGTGAGACCACGTACTCCGTCGCCAAGAACACGTTGGCGAAGCGCGCAGCAAACGACGCGGGCATCAGCGGCCTCGACGATTTGTTCACCGGTCCTACCGCGCTCGCCTTCGTTGGCGGTGACCCCGTCGAGGCGGCCAAGGGCCTGCGTGACTTCGCGAAGGCCCACCCGCTCCTCGTCATCAAGGGCGGTGTCTTCGAGGGTCGTCCCATGTCTGCGGACGACATCAAGAAGCTCGCCGACCTGGAGTCCCGCGAGGTGCTGCTGGCCAAGCTGGCCGGCGCGATGAAGGCAAGCATGAGCAAGGCCGCTGCCACCTTCCAGGCTCCGCTTGCCCAGGCCGTGCGCCTGGCTGCGGCCCTGCAGGACAAGCGTGCAGCCGAAGGCGGCGCAGAAGCCGCTCCGGCCGGGGCCGAGGCCCCGACCGAAGCCTGATCTTGATTTTTCGAAGCTAGGAAAGGAAAGCCAGCTCATGGCGAAGCTCAGCACCGACGAGCTGCTCGACGCGTTCAAGGAAATGACGCTGATCGAGCTGTCCGAGTTCGTCAAGCAGTTCGAGGACACCTTCGACGTCAAGGCCGCCGCGCCCGTCGCGGTCGCGGCTGCCGGCCCGGCCGCTGCTGCTGCCCCGGCCGAGGAGGAGAAGGACGAGTTCGACGTCATCCTCGAGGCTGACGGCGGCAAGAAGATCCAGGTCATCAAGGTCGTGCGTGAGCTGACCGGTCTGGGCCTGAAGGAGGCCAAGGACGTGGTCGAGGCCGCGCCGAAGGCGATCCTGGAGAAGGCCAACAAGGAGACCGCGGAGAAGGCCAAGGCCAAGCTCGAGGCCGAGGGCGCCAAGGTCACCGTTAAGTGACTCCGCGGCGCCTTTGTGCGCCGCAGGTCGATGGGCGGTCGTCCGGGAACACCCCGGGCGGCCGCCTTTCGCGTCGTTCGGTTGGCCGTACTCCCCATCTCAGCGGTGCGGATCATGGACAATGCAAGACCGAAACGGGGCGTTTTGGAGCTAATCCGGGGGGTACTCTGCCGCCCATACGGTTCGAACACGCGGCGTGCCGTTGCGGCAACCCTTGACGGGGTGACCACGATCCAGGCACGCTGAAGCAGCACTACCTTCCGCGGACGCCACGGCCAGCGCCCCGCCTTTGGGAGCGGCCTTCGGGCCGGGCCCTTGGGAGTGGCCAAGGTCGGTGCCGAGACGTCTCGGTCTCCGGATTTCCGGAGGTCAGAGGTGTTTTTCGGTTACCAGCCGATGGCGACTCGACAGCGGTTAGCCTTTCGGCTACACTGCTAGTTTGCGCTGTCTTCCGACTACCCCTCTGTTGTCAACCGTCCACCCGTGGGCGTGTTGGACGGGGGCCTGTCGGGCTGCACGCGAAACGGCCGCCGCACCACCGGTCCTCGGAAGGACGCATCTTGGCAGCTTCCCGCCCTGCGAAGACCATTAATTCTTCGAGCGCATTCGCTCCCCGCCGGATCTCCTTCGGCAGGATCACCGAACACCTGGAGGTTCCCAACCTCCTCGCCATCCAGAACAATTCATTCGACTGGCTGGTGGGCAACGAGGCTTGGCAGGCTCGGTCGGCTGGTGATGAGCACGCGCGCTCCGGTCTCGCGGAGATCCTCGAGGAAATCAGCCCTATTGAGGACTTCTCCGGCACAATGTCGCTCTCGTTCTCCATGCCGCGCTTCGACGAGGTCAAGGCCTCGATCGAGGAGTGCAAGGAGAAGGACCTGACCTACTGCGCCCCGCTGTTCGTGACCGCGGAGTTCACCAACCACACCACTGGCGAGATCAAGAGCCAGACGGTGTTCATGGGTGACTTCCCGATGATGACGCCCAAGGGCACCTTCATCATCAACGGCACCGAGCGCGTCGTGGTCAGCCAGCTCGTCCGGTCCCCGGGCGTGTACTTCGACAAGCAGCCGGACAAGACCTCCGACCGCGATCTCTCCAGCGTGAAGGTCATTCCCAGTCGGGGTGCCTGGCTGGAGTTCGACATCGACAAGCGCGACACCGTCGGCGTGCGGATCGACCGCAAGCGCCGTCAGGCGGTGACCGTGCTACTCAAGGCCATCGGTTGGTCCGCTGAGCGCATTCGTGAGCGCTTCGGCTGGTCCGAACTAATGATGACCACTTTGGAAAAGGACCACATCGCCGGGCAGGACGAGGCGCTGTTGGACATCTACCGCAAGCTGCGGCCTGGCGAGCCGCCGACGCGGGAGAACGCGCAGACCCTGCTCGACAATCTCTTCTTCAACCAGAAGCGGTACGACGTCGCCAAAGTCGGCCGCTACAAGTTCAACAAGAAGCTCAACCTGGACGTCCCGATCATCAGGGGTGTCCTCACCGAAGACGACATCGTCAAGACCGTCGAGTACCTCTGCAAGCTGCACACCGGCGAAGAGGGCTACGAGGCCGACGACATCGACCACTTCGGTAACCGCCGTCTCCGGACGGTGGGCGAGCTGATCCAGAACCAGGTCCGGGTCGGCCTGTCCCGGATGGAGCGGGTTGTCCGCGAGCGGATGACCACTCAGGACGTCGAGGCGATCACGCCGCAGACTCTGATCAACATCCGTCCCGTCGTGGCGGCGATCAAGGAGTTCTTCGGTACGTCGCAGCTGTCCCAGTTCATGGACCAGACCAACCCTCTCGCGGGACTGACCCACCGCCGGCGCCTCTCTGCGCTCGGACCGCGTGGTCTGTCACGGGAGCGGGCGGGCTTTGAGGTCCGTGACGTGCACCCGTCCCACTATGGCCGGATGTGCCCGATCGAGACGCCGGAAGGGCCGAACATCGGTCTGATCGGTGCCCTGTCCACGTTTGCGCGGGTCAACCCGTTCGGCTTCATCGAGACGCCGTACCGGAAGGTCGTCGAGGGTCGGGCCACCGACCAGATCGACTACCTGACCGCCGACGAGGAGGACCGGCACGTCATCGCGCAGGCCAACACGCCGCTGCAGGCGGACGGCAGGTTCAGCGAGGCCCGGATTCTGGTCCGACGCAAGGGCGGCGAGATCGACAACCTCGTCCCGGAGGCTGTCGACTACATGGACGTCTCGCCGCGCCAGATGGTGTCGGTCGCGACGGCCATGATCCCGTTCCTCGAGCACGACGACGCAAACCGGGCCCTGATGGGCGCGAACATGCAGCGTCAGGCCGTACCGCTGGTCAAGTCGGAGTCGCCGCTTGTCGGCACCGGCATGGAGTACCGGGCGGCCACGGACGCCGGTGACGTCGTG
>JAOPWA010000473.1 GCA_025965915.1 Dactylosporangium sp.
CCGACCTCACGCCGCTGCCGGACCGCCCGAAGCTCGGCAGGGGCGACCCGTGGCCGGCGCTGCACCCTGGCCAGCCGGTCGCGGCGGCTGCGCTGGCGAAGCCGGCTGCGGCTGCGGTTGCGGCGGCACGATCCTGCCCGGCCGGCGCCCCGACACGCCCGTACGACATCGCGGCCATCGCGCAGCCGATCGTCTACAACGCCAGGACCGGCGACAACGACCCGGACGGGCTGATGTACGTGCTGAGCGCGGACGAGGCCGCCGTACGGTCGGGTGCGAAGGCGGCGACGCCGCTGGTGTTGCGGGCGAACGCCGGAGACTGCCTCAGGATCACCCTGTCCAACCATCTCCCGGCGACCGGCCCGCCACGCCATGGCGACGACGTCCCGCTGCCCGCGGACGCGCCGTTCCCGCGCGGTAACCGCATCTCGCTGCACGCCGGAATGGTGGACACTCCGGTGATCCAGGGGGATGGCACCACGGTGGGCTACAACTTCGACCAGACCCTGGCACCCGGCCAGACCAGGATGACGACCTGGTACGTGCCGACCGACGTCGGCAACGCGTCCGTCCCTCTGGTGGACTTCGGCGACCGGGTCGGCAACCCGCATCATGGCCTGTTCGGCGCGCTCCTCGTCGAGCCACCGGGTGCCGTCTGGCTCGATCCGACGACGGGCGACACCGCCACCGGTATGGCCGCCGAGATCCGCTGGACCGACGGTACGACGCCGCGCACCACCCGGGAGTTCGTCGCCATGTGGCAGGACGGGCTGACGCTACGGGCTCCGGACGGGTCGGTACTGCCCACCGCCCTGCCACCCGGGCATCTGCCCACCGACCTGGATCCGTACGAGCGTGGGCACCGGGGAATCAACTACCGCACCGAGCGGCTCGCCCCCCGCCAAGCGGTGAACCCGGAGCCGGCATGGGTGCTGAGCTCCGCGGTGCACGGTGACCCGTCCACGGTCTTCCACGCGTACCCCGGCGACGGCGTGTGGCTGCGGATAGTGCACGGCGCGGACCGTGGCCGGGCGCACACCGTCGTGGTGTCCGGCCATGGCTGGCACTATCAGGCGGCCGACCCCAACAGCACGATCCGCAGCGCCGCCGGCACGCTGCTTCCGCAGACCGGTTGGACGTTCGACCTCATCGGCGGAGCCGGCGGCCCGGGCAGGCGGGCCGGGGACTATCTGGTCCGCGACGGCCTGATGCTCAACCAGGTGAACGCCGGGCTGTGGTTCCTGATCCGGGTCGAGGCAGCACCGTGGCCCGACCTGAGGCCGCTGGGAGCGCCGACTCCGCCGCCCCCACCGACGCCGACCTGTACGGCCAGGCGCAAGGACTGCCCGCCGGCCGGTTAGCGCCTCTCATGCGCCGAACCAGCCGGCCACGTCGAGGCTGAGACCGTCCGTGGGAGCCATGGTGCGTAGGTCTGCCTCCAACTCGCGCAATCGTTGGGTTCCCAGAGTCTTGGCCCACGTTGCCCGTAGGTCTTCGAAGATCGCCGCTGAACGGACCAGCGAGTCGATCCCGCGCGGGGTGAGCCGGACCACCTTGCGCCGCGCGTCGGTCTGGTCGTCGACCCGCTCGGCGTAGCCCAGGCGCTCGAGCCGGTCCACCGTCTTGCCGGCGGCCTGTTTGGAGATGCCAAGGCGCCGGCCGAGTTCGCTGGCGGTCGCACCGTCGCGGCCAATCGCCTGCATGGCGAAGCCGTACGCCGGCCGCATGTTCGGGTGACCCTGGGCCGCCAGCTCTGCGTGCACGCCGTCGATGAGCGTGCGGAACCCTACGAACAGCAGCAGCGGCAGTTCGAAGCCCTGGCCGTCCGGCCCGCCACTCGGCTCAGCCATTGCGGAACTCGACAACCAGGTTTACGATCTCGTCAACCATGTTGTCGAGTTTATGAGCTGAGGCGCCACCCGGCAACGGGCTCCACGGCAACGAAGAGGAAGAAGGGGAACCGCCTTGTCCGAAAACCTGTTCGTCGACCACACTGTCGAGTCCGCACCGGCCGCCTCGCGCCGATCCATGCAGGCGACGATTACGCACCTCGGGTACCTCCCCGCTCCGGTCGCGCGCCTGGCAGCCTCACCACAACTGCTCGAAGGTTTCCTGAAGAGCAGCGGGCTGTTCGAGGCCAGCACCTTGGACCCGGTCTCACGCGAGGTCCTCATCCTGACGGTCGCGACCCGTAACGGCTGTCATGTCTGCGTGGCCATGCACACCGCGAAGCTGGAGGCGCTCGGTGTGGGCTCCGACGTCATCACGGCGCTTCGGGACCGGCGGCCCCTACCGGACGAGCGCCTGGAGGCGGTTCGAGTGTTCACGCTCGAGGTCCTGGCGAGCACCGGAGCAGTCGGCGACACCGCGATGAAGGCGTTTCTGGCACCCGGCTACACCCCGCAGAACGCCCTCGAGGTCGTCTTGGGTATCGGCGCCTACACGATGTCGACCCTGGCCAACAGGATGACCGGGGCGCCGCTGGACGAACAGCTCAAGCCCTTCGCCTGGGACGAGCCGGCGGCCTGAACGCTTGACCCTAGGCTCATCCTCATCCTGGTCGGGCGCCGGTAGCTCGGGACGCTTCTCTAGCATGGTCGCGGGCTTCTGGCGGCCGGGTGGCGGAGGCTGGCGAGCAACGACGTGGTGAGGTCGAAGGTAATGGTGAACATGGTCAACGATGCAGATACATGGCTGCGTCCCGTCCTCACGTCCCACGAATACGGGGCCGCGGTCGCGCGCGGCGAGCTCTTTGAGCGCGGTGACTGTGTCGTGCAGTCCGACCGGAAGCTCGGCCAGGTCATCCGGCGTCGCCCGGCGGGGATAACCGCCAATCAGTGGAACTCTGCTATCCGTACCCACTTCGCCTTCGTGGTCTGGGATGCCCACACCGGTATGCCGGTGTTCGCCACCGAGTTACGTGACCCGGATCAGCGGGCGCCCGAGGCTGAGCGCACCGACCGCATGACGAGTGCCGTGTGTGCGGCGGCCGGCCTGAAGTTGCTGCGTATCGAGTCGTCGGCGTTGGGTGCGGGCTCGCACGCGAGGCGGGTGGTCGAGTATGTGATCGACGCGCGCGCCTTCATGGATGCCGCCTCCGAGCAGGACGAGACGTTGGGCTCGCCGCCGCATGAGCCGTTGAGCTTCCGGGACATCACCGGTCGCCTTCCGGACGGCCGCACTGGTTTTGTCAACGATCTCGGGGTGGTCGCGCGTGCGGTGGCCGTCGATGCATACGCGAGCCGGCAGATCGTTGATCCGATCATTCGGGGTCTGCATCTGCATTGGACGGACGGGCCGGCCGAAGGTTGGGGGTGGCTCGAGGTGCGTGATGGGCTCTGCATCTTCGAGCGGACGCGGATCTGGCAGCATGGCTTTTCCTGCGGCGTCGACCCGGGCAGGCTGGCTGAAGACCTGGCGGCTGCTGCCATCGGGGAGCGTCTGAAAATGCTCGATACGGTCGAGTTGCCGCTTCGCGACAAGGAAAGCCTGGGACGCGACCTTGACGAGCTCAGGCTGCGTCGGGACGAGATGGAGAACGGATTCGAACTCTCGATCGACTTCTTATAGTCCTTGACGGGCATATTCCGTACGAGGCATATTAGTCCGGTGCCTTTGGACGCGTTTGCCGTACTCGCCGAACCAACCCGGCGCCGGATCCTCGACGCGCTTCGGACGTCCGAGAGCAGCGTCGGTGAGCTGGTCCAAGCACTCACGGTCAGCCAGCCCACGCTGTCCAAGCACCTGAAGGTGCTGCGTGAGGCCGGCTTCGTCTCGTGCCGAACGGCAGCACAGCAGCGCATCTACCGGATCGAAGCACATCCGTTCGAGGCCTTCGCCGAGTGGCTAGAGCCGTACCGCCGACTGTGGAGTAAGCACCTCGACGCTCTCGAGCGTCATCTCGACAACCAGGAGGAACGATGAATCGAGCCGACTTCGAGCCCGGCCCGCTCGCAGGGGTCGACTGCCGCGCCAACGAGGACCGTTGGACGCTTGTCTTCGTCCGCGACCTGCGGCACCCTCCCGAGAAGGTGTGGGCGGCGCTGACCGACCCGGCGCAGTTGCGCGAATGGTCGCCGTATGTCGCCGACAGGGATCTCGGCAGCACCGGCGACGCAACGCTGACGATGATCGGCGCCGACACGCCCGAGGGCCCGCGGGCGTCGGTGCGGCGGGCCGAACCGACGAGGCTGCTCGAGTACACGTGGGGCACCGATGTGCTGCGCTGGGAGCTTGCGGCCACCGACTCCGGAACACAGTTGACCTTGCGGCACACGGTCGAGAACCGGGATTGGATACCGAAGGTGGCAGCCGGTTGGCACCTGTGCCTCGTTGTCGCCGAGCACCTGCTGGACGGGCAGCCCATCGGTGCGATCCGCGGGGAGGACGCGCGGAACTTCGGATGGGAGGCGTTGCACGACGCGTACGCCGAGAAGCTGGCGATTGCCGGTAGCGGATGGCCCGACGATCTGACGCCACCTCGGTAGCTACCGCAGGCGACCGTGGGGTGGGGGAGGATGGCTGCATGAAGTGGGAGCGGGCTGTGCATCACGTCGAATCCCTTGCGCAGGCGTGCGCTGACATGGCCACCCGGCCGCCCTCGATCTTCCCGTTGCGGGTGACCGAACTGTGGGTGGTCGGCGACCTCCTCGGTCTACCGCGCGGCCTTGAGACCGTCACGGTTGCCCTGAGCGTTGACCTGCCCGTCGACGAGGTCCCGTGGTGGAGCGAACCGCCCGGCGCCCAACACTGGGCGAACGCCACCCGACTGGCCAAGAACCCGGTGCTGCCCTGGTGGAGATCCGCGCACGCCCCGGTCTGGAACCACCGCATCGACCGGCCGGCCCTCGTGTGGGACGACGCGAACGGAGTCAGGGAGGACACCCTGGCGGCCCTGCGCGATGGGCGCGGTGAATCCGTACGGATAGAGGCCCCTGCTCCGGATCTGTTGCGGTCGCGCCTCGACGAGGAGTTGGCGGTCAGCCTGCGGGCTCTTCACGCGCATACGCAGACCTATGAGGACCGGCGCTGGAGTCCGGGCAAGCTCGAACCGGTCGCGGACGCGCTGTGGCGAGCCAGCAACGGCTACCTCGACGTGCTCGATGCCGTACGCCGGGCGTAGTTCCCGGCCGGACTCCCCGCTGCCCATCGGGCGGCCGGCCGGGCACCTAGAGGAGGCCGACGTGAACGTCGCCTCCGGTCGGGTTGACGTCGCGAAGAAGGGATGACGGGATGCGGAAGACCCGGCCGGGGGACGCCGGCCACGGCAACCGCCGATGAGCGATCGCCACTCCGTCCTGGCGCACGACGACGTGCGGTAGGCGTACGAGTTCATCGGTCCACAGCAGCAGCCGGTTTCGGGCCGGCGCGGGGTCGCCGGGGCGCAGCAGGCTGGGCGCTACCCAACGGAACGGCTTGTCGGCAACGATCCGCACACCGTCGGCCGGTGGCTGCCGGTTGGCGAGCCATGCGAGGACCTGGGCGGTGACGTGGGCTCCGTCGAGGGCGGCGACGTCGGCAGTGTCGACGGCGTGCACGAGATTGCCGATGGCGAACACCCCGGGACGGCTGGTGCGCAGCGCGGTGTCCACGATCGGGCCTGCGGTGGCGGCGTCGATGTCCAGGCTGCCCCACCGGGCCAGTTCATGGTCGGGGATCCAGTCACCGGTGAGGACGAGCGTGTCGCAGTCGACGGTGCGCCGCTGCCCGGTGTCGATGTCCTCGATCTCGACGGCCTCCAGGTGGCCGTGGCCGATGATGCGGGTGACGCGGGTCCGAATGGCGACCGGCACCCGGAGCAGGGTCCGACCGGCGAGGTTGAACGCGGCATAGGACTCCGGCGAGGCGTACTCGGTGGTCATCAATGCTGTCTTGCACCCGGCTTCGCGGAGCGTCACCACCGCCGACCAGCTGACGAGCTCTCCGCCGACGACAACGGCTTTCCGGCCGACTTTCGCGTGCCGGAGGTGGACGAGGTTCTGCAGGTGTCCGGTGGTGTAGACGCCGCCCGGTCGGTCGCCGGGGATCAGTCGGGCGGGTCGCGGTCGTTCCCGCGCGCCGGTGGCGAGGATGATCGCGGGCGTGTGGACGCGCAGGCGTCCCTGCGGAGTGGTGACCTCGACGGTGTGGTCGTCAGCCCAGTGCGTGACGGTCGCCTGGGTCCGGATGGTCGCTCCGGCCCGCTGCGCCGCGGTGACGAGGTGTTCGGCGTAGGCCGGGCCGGTCATCATGCGGTGCAGATCGCGGATGCCGTAGCCGGGATGGTCGCTGTGCCGGGGGATACCACCGGCGGTGCTCTCCCGGTCCAGGACCAGGACCTGCCCCGCCACCTTGGGGGCGAGGGTACGGGCGGCGGTGAGCCCGGCCGGCCCGGCACCGATGATGAGCACGTCGGGTGTGAGGACGGGCAGGCTGGCGTAGGTCATTTCGTTGCCTCGATGGAGCAGTGGGTCGCGGCGGTCCCGCCGCGGGTGGTGAGGAGGTCACTGACTTCGGCGCCGCAGAAGAACCCTTGGCAGCGGCCGTTCATGACGCGGGTACGGCGGCGTAGCCCTTCCAGCCCCGCCGGCGGTACCGGGGACTGGAAAGCGTCGCGGATCTCGCCAGCTGTGACCCGTTCGCAGAAGCAGACCACCTGGCCGTACGCGGGGTCGGCGGCGATGCGCTCGGGCTGCTGGTAGGGCCGGGGGAACGCCTCACCCAGATTGGGCATGCGGGGCGGGTCCGGAAGTTCGGTCCTGGGGGTGAGCCCGAGGCCGGCCTCGGCGATGACGTCGCGCACGTACTCGCCGATCGCCATCCCCGCGGACAGGCCGGTCGAGCGGATGCCGCCGACCAGCAGGTAGCGCTGGGTGGGATCGGCCGCGATCAGGTAGTCGCTGTGGTCGATGGCCGCGCGCAGCCCGGCGTACGTGGCCGACACCTCCTCCTCCAGTAGCCGCGGCATCAGGCGTCGGCCCTTGGTGAGCAGGAAGTCGAAGCCTTGTTCCGAGGTGCCGGTGTCGGTGCGGTCGGTGAGGTCTTCGGCGGTGGGGCCGAGCATGACGTTGCCGTAGATGGTGGGGCTGATCAGGACGCCCTTGCCGCGGGCGGTCGGCACGGGGAGCACGATCTTGTCGACCAGCGGTCGCGCGAGCTTGTCGTACACGAGCAACTCGCCGCGACGGGGCGTGACCGTGAACCGGTCGTGGCCGAACAGCCGGTCGAGCACGTCGGCGCCGAGGCCGGCGGCGTTGATGACCCACCGCGCCCGCACGTCACCGGCCGAGGTGTACAGCGTCGTCGTATCCGCACCGACGCTGACCTTCTCCACCCGATGGTTGAGCAACAGGCGCACTCCGCGGCCTACCGCGTCGGTGGCCAGCGCCAGGTTGGTCGTCCAGGTGCAGGTGATGGATTCGTCCGGGACGGTGAGACCACCGAGCGCGCCGTCGCCGAGCGCCGGCACCTGCCGGTACACCTCGGCGGCGTCGACGAGCTCGCAGTGCTCGTACCCGTTGGCCCGGGCCTTCTCCCGCAGGCCGGGCAGCACGTCGAGCTCCTCGGAGTTCCAGGCGACCAACAGGGCCCCGGTCCGCTCCACCGGGATGCCGGTCTGTTCGGCGTACTCGGTCAGCAGCGCGCAGCCGTCACGGACCAGTCGGGACTCCAGCGTGCCGGGCTTTGCGTCGAAGCCGGTGTGCAGGATCGCGGTGTTGGCTTTGCTGGTGCCGTCGCCGACGTCGTCACGGGCCTCGAGTACGGCGATGGACAGTGCGTACCCGGCCAGTTCGCGGGCGATCGCCGCGCCCACGATCCCGGCGCCGATGACGACGACGTCGAATACCTCGCTGGTTGGCCCGGCGTTGTTGAATGACCCGGTGGCCTCCGGGTGGCTCATGACGGTTGCTCCTGGGGTAGTGCGGCGGTGACGGCGGCGCGCCAACGGGCGCGGTGCTCGCACGATCGGTCGAGTGACCACGCCGGTTCGTATGTCGTCTCCGGTTTCCAGGCTGGGACCGCTTCGGCGACGGTGAGCTGCGGATGCAGCGAGAGCCGGGCCAGCGCGGCCCCGCCGAGGGCGGTGGCGTGCGCCGACGGGTAGACGTCTATCGGAATCTGCATCAGGTCGGCGGTGGCCTGCATCAGGGTGCGGCTCTGGGTGAGGCCGCCGTCGACGCGCAGCCGGGTCAGCGGCTGGCCCAGGTCCTTCTCCACCAGCGTCGCGATTTCGGCTACCTGCGCGGCTATGCCCTGCACGACAGCGAGAACGAGATGCTCCGGGCGGGTGGACAGGCTCATGCCGGTAAACGACGCGGTGGCGTCGGGGCGCCACCAGGGAGCGGCGAGCCCGGCCAGCGACGGTACGCACAGGACCCCCAGGGAGTCCTGGGCAGCGACCCGATCGAGATCCGCCGGGGACTCGATGAAGCCGAGGTCCTGCATCCAGCGCACCGCCGAGGCCGCGGTGTAGACCTGGCCGTCGACGCAGTACGGCGTTTCGCCGCGGGCGCGCCACGCCACCGACGTGGTCAGCCCCGAGGTGGACCGCACGGCAGTGTGCCCCGTGTTGGCGAGCAGGAACGCACCCGTACCGAAGGTGCATTTGGCCATGCCCGGCTCGATGCAGCTCTCGGCCAGCAGCGCCGCCTGCTGATCGACGACCAGCCCGGCGACCTTGATGTTCGCGCCGAATGCGGTCGTGTCACCGATGACCTCGTCGCACGCCACGATCCGGGGCAGTGCTTCACCGGTGAGCCCGAACATCTCGAGCAGTTCCGGGTCCCAGTCGACCGTGTCGACGTCGAGGAGCAGCGAGCGGCTGGCGGTGGAGACGTCGGTGACGAACTCGCCGGTGAGGTGGTGGACCAGCCAGGAGTCGGTGGTCGTCACCACCCCGTCGGTGGCGACGTTGCGGCGTAGCCAAGCCATTTTCGGAGCGGAGAAGTACGGGTCGAGAACCAGGCCGGTGCGCTGCGCCACCCAGTCCCGGTGCTCGGACAGCGCGGCGCACAACGGTTCGGAGCGCCGGTCCTGCCACACGATCGCCGCCGACTTCGGCTGCCCGGTCTGCGGGTCCCATACCAGCACGGTCTCGCCCTGGTTGGCTATCGAGACCGCCTCGACCGGCCGGCCGGCGAGCGCGATGGCTCGCCGACCGGCGTCGAGCACCGACCTCAGCAGTTCCTGCGGGTTCTGCTCCACTCCGCCGCCGGTGAGGTACGCCGGGCGGACCGGCTCCTCCGCGATCGCCAGCACCGCCCCGGCCTCGTCGACGACGATCGCCTTTGTGCCCGAGGTGCCCTGGTCGATGGCCAACACGGTCATAGCGTGTCGACCGCCTGGCCACGCTCACTGGTCAGCTGGTCGCGACGGGTGAACCACACGACGGCGAACAGCAGCGCGCCGACGGCCAGGGTGCCCAGTGCGTAGTACTGCGCCTGGCGGAACTGGGCCGGGATGAGGAAGATGCACAGCTCGACGACCAGCCAGACGACGGCGCCGGCGACGACGGGCTTCTCCCACCGGCCGAGAGTGAAGTCGTCCGCGTTCGGCGTGTACCGGTGGCGGGTGCCGATGTACAGGGCCACCGTGCCGGCGTAGAGGATGGCGGGCATCAGGGTCGCCGCGCCGGACAGTTGGGCGAGGGCGTCGGCGTTCGACGCGAACGCGAGCACGATCACCACGGAGGTCAGCCCGGCGAGCAGGGTCGCGTACGTCGGACCGCCGGTCGGGCGAGGCACCCGGGACAGCAGATTCGAAGCGGGCACGCGCTCGTCGCGGGCCATCGCGTAGACCAGGCGGCTGCAACTGACCATGATCACCAAACCGCAGGCGAAGATCGCCACGACCACGACCACCAGCATCGCCTTGGCCACCGCACTGCCGACGGTGCTCTGGATGATGTCGGCCACCGGGGAGGAACTGGCGGTGATCGCTTCGAGGTTCTTGCCGGCGCCGGCGGTGATGACGATGAGGAACAGCATCCCGATCACCCCGCTGACGAGGAGCGCGCGCACCATGGCGGCGGGTACGACCTGCTTGGGGTTGTGGGTCTCCTCGGCGAGGTTGGCCGCCGACTCCCACCCGACGAGGGTGAACGCTCCCAGCAGGGCCGACAGCATGAACGGACCGAGCCAGCCGTAGTAGCCGTGCGCCGAGACCGCCCCGTAGGAGCCGAGGTTTCCCCAGTCGCCCTTGCCCGAGAAGATCAGTGCGCCGGCGATCAGCAGCGTGAGGCCGATGATGGCCAGCACCTCGGCACCGACGGCCAGATTGTTGATCTTTGTGGTGATCGGTGTGGACCAGATGATGAGTGCCATCTGGATGACCAGCACGATCACGGTCACCACTGCCCCGCGCCCCGCGGTGTACTCGATGTTGAGGAGCGGGAACAGCGCCACCTGGGTCAGGCCGTAGTCGACGGCGACCGTGACGATGGCGAGAAACGAGAACGACACCCAGCCGAACCACCAGCCGAGCACCGGCGACGCGAGACGGCTGGCCCACTGGTAGCTGTACCCGGACAGCGGGATGCGGTTGGCCAGCATGCCGTACACCAGGGCCACCAGTACCGTGCCCAGGGTGACGATCGGCCACGTCCAGATACCTGCCGGGCCGCCCGAGCCGAGCACCGTGCCATACGTCGTGAACAGGCCGGTCGTGACGGAGATGAACGAGAACGCGACCGCGAAGGACTCGAAGCGGCCCAACGTCCGGGCCAACTGCGGCTGGTAGCCGGCGTGCTCGATGCTGGCGTCCGCGGAGGTGTCGGAGACCGGTGGGGGAGGTGAGGATGACGCGGTGGCCCGCCGAGGCGGCCTGACAGACTGTGACACGGGTCGACTCCTAGGTGTGAAGGCGGGAATTGATCCGGGTCGGGCGACGTAGCCGCGTCGCCTGACCCTTTATGCGGTGACGATGACGCCACCGGCACGTTCGACGGCGAGCGCCAGGGATGAAACGGGCCGAGCGTCGGCGACCAGCCCGGTAATGTCTTCCAGGCCGCACACGCCGTGGGGTGCGACCCGCCCCCATTTCGACGAGTCGACCAGGACGTAGGACCGGACCGAGTTCGCCAGCATGACGCGGCGGGTGGCGACCTCGTCCAGATGGAAGTCGGTCAACCCGGCGACGGCGTCCACCCCGCCCGAGCCCAGGAACGCCACGTCCGCGTGCAGGTCATCGAAGAACGCCGTGGCCTGCGCGTTCGAGCAGGCCAGATCCCCAGCGCGCACCCGGCCACCGGATACCAGCACCTCGACACCGCTGTGTCCGGCCAGTTCCGCGGCCACCAGCAGCGAGCAGGTCGCGACCGTTCCGTGAAAAGTGCCGGGAAGGGCGCGCGCCACCTCCAGTGCGGTGGTGCCGACATCGAGGATGACCGTCTGGCCGGGCTTCACCAGTTCCGCAGCGGCGCGGCCGATCGCGGCCTTCGCCTCATAGTTGGCCGAGGAGCGCTCCTGGAACGGCGCCTCTTCACTGGAGGAGGCCAGTGCGCTCGTCGCGCCGCCATGCACCCGCTTGAGCACGCCCTGAAGCTCCAGAGCCATCAGGTCGCGGCGGATCGTTTCCGCCGACGCGCCGGTGAGGGCGGCCAGCTCCTCGGTGCTGACCACCCGCGCGGTCCGCAGCGCGTCGGTGATCCGCCCGTGACGCTCAGCCGGCAGCATGTCTGACCGAATCTGTGGATAGCTGAGGATGCATGCGGGAAAGTGTGGGGTCCGCGGTACGGGCTGTCAATAGCGAAACGCGCTACCGCTCCCTCGTCGTCGCAGTCAGGGTGCTTCCCGTGCCAGCCAGCGGCGCTTCCCCTGCCGGTGTGGTCGCGCCCGGACGAACGCAGGCGTGGTCGTGCCCGGACGAATACCGAGGGGGTCCTACTCGGTATCGATGAGCGCCCGCAGGAACTCCCGCTCGTCCTCGGCCACATACCCGGCGTAGTAGTCGTACAGGTTCTGGCGGGCGATCCGGGCCGCGGCCGCTCCGTCGCCGAGCCGGACGGCGTCCAGCACCTCTGAGTGGTGCGCGATGCTCTCCTTCATCAGCGCGGTGCGGTCGGCGGCCCGCGCGATCTTGTCCGCGATGAGCGTCAGTACCACCGAACGCACCACCTGGTTGCAGACCTGCACGAGCCGATTGCCGCTGGCCCGCGCCACGGCGTCGTGGAACGCCACATCGGCGCGGCTGAACTCCTCGTAGTCGCCGGTGGCCGCGCGCATCAGGTCCATCGCCGCGTCCATCGCGGCGAGTTGCTCGTCGGTGCGCAGGCGGGCGGCGAGCAGGTTCGCGCTGCCGTCCAACAGCATCCGGAACTGGACGAGTTCGGCCAGGCTGAGCTCGGACACCCGGGCCAGGGTGGTCATCGACTTCTGCAACGTGGCGGGGGAGAACGGCAGGACCTCGGCACCGGCCGGGTCGCCGGCCCGGGAGCGGACCATGCCGTTGCTCTGCAGGACCCGCAGTGCCTCGCGCACGCTCGACCGGCTCACCGAGAACTGCTCTACCAGATCACGCTCGGAGGGGAGCCGTTCGCCCGGCCGCAGGTCACCGCACAGGATCGCGTCCTCGATCTGCTGCACGATCCGCTCGTAGGCGCGTATCGGCTGGACCGGCTGGAATCGCGGGCGCTGCGCCACTGGGGCCACCCCTCGTCTGTGATGTCGGTGGAGCGCCGGCGACGCCGGGCCCTGCGGTGGACGGCGAAGGCAATCCGACCGTCGGGACGACGATAGGAAGCGTAGCGGGCGGACCGTGCCGGCCGGCGCGACAATCCAGTCGCGTCGGCCGGCACGGTCCGCCGTACGGTCAGCGCGATGCCCGCCGGCGCCGGATCAGGAAGGCGCCGACCAGCCCGGCGGCCAGGAGTCCGTTCGCCACCAGAAGCCCTGAGCCGATGCTGCCGCTGGAACCGGTCTTGTGGAAGGCCACCGGCGTCGCGGATCCGTCGGAGGTCGTGGCCGCGGGCGCCGCCCCGTTCAGCCGAGCGGGATGGTCGCGGTCATCGCCAGCCGGTTTGCCCGAGGGCAGGGCCGGCAGGTTGGCGAGCTTGGCCGCCGCGTCGGCGACCGACTCCCGGGTCACCTCGGGTGCTTTGCCCTGCTTGTCCTTCGAGACGTCGGCACACGCCGACGGGTACCGGTCGCAGTAGCTCTTCGAGGCCTCCACCGTGGCGGCCTCGAGGACCGCGTGGCCGATGGCCCGGCTGAGCGTGTCCGCGGCCGCGTTGTAGATCTGGAAGAGCGGCCCGAAGTCGGCCGGGTTGTTGACCCGCAACGGGGTGCCGGTGCCGGTCGACATCGCGAAGACGGTGTCGCCGTCGGCCAGGGTGTGGATCGGGCTGATCGCCCGCGCCATTCCGTCGTGGGAGTTGCTGGCCATCCGGGCGGCCGCGGCCTTCTCCAGTGGCGCGTTGGTGGCGACGACGGCGATGGTGGTGTTCATCGACTGCTCGGCCGCCGCCGCGGCGGGAGGCCTGCACTCGTCGGCCTTCGGGGTCTTCAGGCCGCGGAACTCGTTGCGCAGTTCGAACCGTGCCGCCAACAGCGAGCAGTCCCTCGGGTCGACGGGGGAGCCGACGGCGTTCACCACGACGATGGCACCGACGACGATTCCGTTACCCAGGCTGACGCTGGCCGTGCCGACACCGCCTTTCAGGCCACCGACGCGCGCTCCGGTGCCGCCGCCGACGACGCCCTGTGCGACCGGGCCGGGATTGGCGGCGTCGGCCGCCAGGTACCCCCACTCGGGTGTGGTCCGGGCCTTGAAGTCGCCGCCGCGCCCGAGGTCGAAGATGTCCGCGGCGGGCACGATCGGCGCTACGCCGGTGCCGACCTTGATGCCCTGTCCGCGCTCTTCGAGCCACCGGATGATGCCGTCGGAGGCGGAGAGGCCGTACATGCTGCTGCCGCCGAGCATCACCGCGTTGGCTCCGGGGTTGGAGTTGAGCGGGTTGAGCAGGTCGGTCTCCTTGGTGGCCGGCGCACCGCCGCGCTGGTCCACGGCGGTGACGGCCATCTTCGGGGCGTAGACCACGGTCGTGCCGGTGAGGTAGGGGGCGCGGGTCGACTGGACCTGCCCGACCTGGATATCCGCAACGTCGGTTATCGCGTTGTACTTGCCGGGCTGGCCCGGAGTGTCGGCCGCTGAGGCGGGGGTCGCAGCACCGAGGACGGAGGCGGAGAACACCAGGGTTGAGGTGAGCAGTGTGGCGAGACGCGACTTCATGGATCCCTCTCTTCGCAAGGGGGTTGCCGGCGCCGTTTCCGATGGCAGCGTGCTGTCTGGACGCTCCGGCCGGAGACAGTGGCGTTGCGCTCTTGACCTTCCTGCACGTCGATGAGAACGTGAGTGCACTGAGGCTACTGGTCAGACCAGTTCGGGTAAAGAGTCCTCCTAGAGCGGGGAGCCGAGCGTGCGGCACGTCGGCATAGCAGTGATCCCGGGTGACGGTGTCGGCCCAGAGTTGGTCGACGCCACCCTTCCGGTCCTGCATGCCGCCGCCGGGCAGGCCGGCGCCGCGCTCGACGTTCTCGAGCTCGACTGGGGACTCGGTGGTGGCTGAAGTTGCCGCGGACAACCCGAACATCGAGTGCGAGATCGTTCTGGTCGACGGCATGGCGGTCCGGCTCATCGAGCGCCCCTGCGACCTTGACGTACTGCTCTGCAGCAACCTCTTCGGTGACATCCTCTCCGACCTCGCGGCCGTCCTCGGCGGCGGAATGGGCATGGCGCCGAGCGGCAACCTGCTGCCGGGCGGAACCGTGCCGGCGCTGTTCGAGCCGGTGCACGGCTCGGCGCCCGACATCGCCGGGCGGGGAGTGGCCAGCCCGGTCGCTTGTCTACTGTCAGGGGTCATGCTCCTCGATCACGTCGGGTTACCCGCTGCCGGCCAGCTCGTGCGGGACGCGGTCGCCACGGCGCTGCGTGACGCGTCCGTACACACGCCCGACCTCGGTGGCACCGCTACCACCGCAAAGCTCGCGGCGGCGGTTCTCGCTGCCGTTCAGGCCCCTGCCGCCTGACCTCGCAACCCGTCGAATCCAGCCCGGACCGGCTCCGCCCGGCCCCTGTCACCAGGAGAAACGCCGTGACACGACCGCTTACCCGGCTCGTCGCGGGCGTCGCGACCGCCACGCTCGCGATTACCGCCGCCGGCTGCTCGTCGGGGT
>JAOPWA010000475.1 GCA_025965915.1 Dactylosporangium sp.
TACGAGCTCTCGCATCTGCGCGCCCTGGAGTCCGAGGCCATCCACATCATGCGCGAGGTCGCCGCCGAGCTCGAGCGGCCCGTCCTGCTCTTCAGCGGCGGCAAGGACTCGATCGTCATGCTGCGCCTGGCCGAGAAGGCCTTCGCGCCGGCGCGCTTCCCGTTCCCCGTCATGCACGTCGACACGGGGCACAACTTCCCGGAGGTGCTCGCCTACCGCGACGCCCGGGTCGACGAGCTGGGCGTGCAGCTCATCGTCGCGAGCGTGCCGGAGGCGATCGCATCCGGGCTGGTGCGTGAGCCCGCCGACGGGACGCGTAACCGGATCCAGACACCGGTGCTCCTCGACGCCGTGGAGAAGTACCGGTTCGACGCGCTGTTCGGCGGGGCCCGCCGCGACGAGGAGAAGGCGCGCGCCAAGGAGCGGGTGTTCAGCTTCCGCGACGAGTTCGGCCAGTGGGACCCGCGCAACCAGCGGCCGGAGCTGTGGACGCTGTACAACGCGCGCACCCACCCCGGGGAGTCGATCCGGGTGTTCCCGCTGTCCAACTGGACCGAGCTGGACGTCTGGCACTACATCGCCCAGGAGCGCATCCGGCTTCCGGAGATCTACTTCGCGCACGACCGTGAGGTCGTCGACCGCGACGGGATGCTCTACGCGGTCAA
This sequence comes from Dactylosporangium sp., assembly GCA_025965915.1. GTDB lineage: Bacteria > Actinomycetota > Actinomycetes > Mycobacteriales > Micromonosporaceae > Planosporangium. The sequence goes on from JAOPWA010000475.1 coordinate 666, forward strand.
CGAGTTCCTGCCGCTGCGCGCCGGCGAGGAGCCGTTCGTCGAGAAGGTTCGTTACCGCACCGTCGGCGACGCCTCCTGCACCGCGGCGGTGAAGTCGGACGCCGACACGATCGCGAAGGTGATCGACGAGGTCGCCGCGACCCGGATCACCGAGCGGGGCGCGACCCGCGGCGACGACAAGGTCAGCGAGGCGGCCATGGAAGACCGCAAGCGTGAGGGGTACTTCTAGTGACCATCTCCCCAGAGGCCCCCACCCGGGCCATGGATCTACTGCGCTTCGCCACCGCCGGCAGCGTCGACGACGGCAAGTCCACGCTGATCGGGCGGCTGCTCTACGACTCGAAGTCGATCTTCACCGACCAGTTGGAGGCGGTGGAGGCGGTCTCCCGCTCGCGCGGTGACGAGTACACCAACCTGGCGCTGCTCACCGACGGCCTGCGCGCCGAGCGCGAGCAGGGCATCACCATCGACGTCGCGTACCGGTACTTCGCCACACCCCGGCGCAAGTTCATCATCGCCGACACTCCCGGGCACATCCAGTACACCCGGAACATGGTGACCGGCGCGAGCACGGCTGACCTGGCGCTGATCCTCGTCGACGCCCGCAAGGGGCTGCTGGAGCAGTCCCGCCGGCACGCCTTCCTCTGCTCGCTGCTGCGGGTGCCGCACCTGGTGCTGTGCGTCAACAAGATGGACCTCGTCGACTACTCGCAGGAGGTCTTCGAGACGATCGCCGACGAGTTCACGTCGTTCGCGGCCAAGCTCGAGGTGCCCGACCTCACCGTCGTGCCGGTCTCGGCGCTGCGTGGCGACAACATCGTCAGCCGCTCGGAGAACATGCCCTGGTACGACGGCCCGTCGTTGCTGCACCATCTCGAGCACGTACACATCGCCAGTGACCGCAACCTGGTCGACGTGCGGTTCCCGGTGCAGCACGTGATCCGCCCGCAGTCCACCGTGGTGTCGGACTACCGCGGCTACGCCGGCCAGGTGGCCAGCGGCGTGCTCAAGCCCGGTGACGAGGTGATGGTGCTGCCCAGCGGCTTCACCAGCACGATCGCGTCGATCGAAACCGCCGACGGCCCGATCGCCGAGGCGTTCCCGCCGATGTCGGTGACGGTCCGACTGGCCGACGAGCTCGATGTCTCGCGCGGCGACATGATCTGCCGCCCGAACAACCGGCCGACCGTCGGGCAGGACATCGAGGCGATGGTCTGCTGGATGGACGAGTCCCGTCCGCTGACCGTCGGCGGCAAGTACGCCATCAAGCACACCACCCGGTCGGCGCGGGCGATCGTGCGCGGGATCCAGTACCGCCTCGACGTGAACACACTGCACCGGGACGAGTGCGCCAGCGGGCTCGCGCTCAACGAGATCGGCCGGGTGAAGCTGCGCACCACCGTGCCGCTGCTGGCCGACGAGTACCGGCGTAACCGCACGACCGGTGGGTTCATCATCATCGACGAGACGACCAACCGCACGGTCGGCGCCGGGATGATCATCGAAGCGTCCTGACGGGCCTGCCCGGCCGGGTCAGGGCAGTACGGCGAAGGCCCGGCGCGGCCGGTTGGTGATGATGCCGTCGCAGCCCATCGCCGCGAGGCGTCGCATGACGGCCGGGCCGTCGACCGTGAACGGGAAGACCACCGCGCCCGCGGCATGCGCCTTGGCGACGAAGTCGGCGTCGACGAGACGGAAGTCCGGCCCCACGCAGTCGTGGGTGACGGCGAGGGCGCGATCAAGCCCGCCGGCCGTCCAGATCAGCGGACAGGTGCGCACCTGCGGGCTGGCCTGCTCGATCTGTTGCAGCGCGTCGTAGTCGGAACTCTGCACGATCACCCGCGACCAGCCCAAGGGCGCCAGAGCGTCCCGGACGCCGAGCGGGTCTCCGTCCTTGATCTCGGGAAACACCGAGATCCGTGCCGCGTCCGGGCGTCGCAGCCGGGTCACCAGGTCGCTGAGCCTCGGGACGGGCTGACCACCGCAGCGCACCTTCGCCAACTGTGCGGCGGTCAGCGACCGTACCGCCGTACCGGTGTAGGGGGTGCAGGCGCGGGTCAGCCTCGGGTCGTGGATGAGGAACGCGACCCCGTCGGCGCTGTGCCGCACATCGGTCTCGATGTAGTCGGCGCCGATCGCGATGGCGTCGTCGAACGAGGTCATCGTGTTCTCGCGGCCGTTCTCGATTCCCCCGCGATGTGCCAGTACCAGCGGGGTGCGACCGGCTGGCCGGGCGAACCGGTCCTGGCGGGCAGGCCGCGCGGCGATGCCCGGGTGGTACGACGTCGACCACCGCACGGAGGAGCCGGACAGGAGGGCGAGGGTGGCGCCGACCGCCAGCAGCGCGGCGGTCGAACGGGCGACCACGCCGGCGCGCGTCATGTCCCGGGGCGGCGCAGGAAATCCCAGGCGTCGGCGACCATCTGGGCCAGGGTCGGCTTGGCCGGCTCCCAGCCCAGCTCGCGCCTGGCCTTCTCGGACGAGGCGACCAGCACGGCCGGGTCACCCTCCCGGCGGGGGCCGACCTCGGTCGGCACCGGCTGCCCGGTGACCTCGCGCACCACGTCGACGACCTGCCGGTTGGAGAAGCCGTTGCCGTTGCCGAGGTTGAAGATCCGGTGGCTGCTCGGCTGCATCGTCGACAGGGCCAGCAGGTGCGCCGCGGCCAGATCGGTGACGTGGATGTAGTCGCGCACGCAGGTGCCGTCGGCGGTGGGGTAGTTGTCGCCGTACAGCTCCAGCTTGTCCCGCTTGCCGGCCGCCACCTGCAGGGCGATCGGGATGAGGTGCGTCTCCGGGTCGTGGCGCTCGCCCATCAGGCTGCCGTCGGCGCGCAGGTGGGCGCCGGCGACGTTGAAATAGCGCAGGCTGACCGCGGACAGGCCGTGCGCGGTCGCCTCGCCGGCCAGGGCATGGTCGACGGCGAGTTTCGAGCCGGCGTAGGGGTTGGGCGGGCGGGTCGCCGCGGTCTCCGGGATCGGGACGACGTCCGGGTCGCCGTACACGTTGGCGGTGGACGAGAAGACCAGCCGGCGAACACCGGCGGAGCGCATCGCGTCGAGTAGCCGCAGCGACCCGATCAGGTTGTTGTCCCAGTACTTCTCGGGCTTCTGCACGCTCTCGCCGGCCGCGATGAACGCCGCGAAGTGCAGTACGGCGTCGAAGTCCGGGGTGAGCACGTCACTGATGACCTCGTGCACCCGGCCGCGCACGAACTGCGCGCCGGTGGGTATGGCAGCCTCGTGACCGGTAGAAAGATCGTCAAGCACAACCACGTCATGCCCGGAGTCGAGCAGCAGCGCGGTCACCACACTGCCGATGTATCCCGCTCCGCCGGTGACGAGCAATCTCACCAGGCACCTCCACAGGGTCTAGTCACGGAAAATCTAGCGCAACGTGCGAATCGGCTCGGCCGCCCCGCCTACAATTCCGGCATGCAGGAGGCCGGGGACACCGGGCCGTATACCGCTACGGGCGCCGGCCCTCCCCGCGTACCGGGGCCGATCCGTCGTGCCGTGGCCAGCGTCCTCGTGCGTGGCGCCGACGCCGTGATGCGGTGGGTGACCCGCCTGCTCGGCGCCAGCCCGACCGCCGGCCGCGAGGAGATCAGCGAGGCGGAGCTGCGCGACCTGGTCGCGGCGAACACCGTCCTTCGCGGGGAGGAGCGCCAGCTCATCGCCGAGGTGCTCGCGGCCGGCGCACGCCACGTCCGGGAGCTGATGGTGCCCCGCACCGACGTGGTCTTCCTCGACACGCGGCTGCCGATCGCCGACGCGTTCCGGCTGGTGCGCGACGCCCGGCACTCCCGGTTCCCGGTCATCGACGGCAGCCAGGACGACGTAGTGGGCTTCGTCCACCTGCGTGATCTCGCGATCCGCCCCGACGGCGACGAAGTGGAGGCGGTCGGCCAGCTCGCCCGCGAGGTCAAGCGGCTGCCGACGAGCAAACAGGTACTCACGGCGCTGTCGGAGATGCGCAGGGAAGGCCATCACCTGGCGGTGGTGGTCGACGAGTACGGGGGGACCGCCGGCATCGTCACCCTGGAAGACCTGATCGAGGAGCTGGTCGGGGAGATCCACGACGAGTACGACATCGTGCCCGAGCCGCTGCCGCTCGGCGGCGCGGCGCCGTCCGAGGTCGACGGCCGGCTCAACCTGACCGACTTCGCCGAACTGGTCGGCTTCGCCCTGCCCCCGGGCCCGTACGAGACCCTCGGCGGTTTCCTGATGTGCCGCCTGGGTCGGCTGCCGGCGGTCGGCGACGAGGTACGGCTCGATGGGTGGCGGCTGGTCGTCAGGGCGCTCGACGGCCGCCGGGTCGCGCGGGTGACGCTCGCGCGGACCGTTCAGTCCGGCGTACGCCAGGGGCCACGGCGCGATGTCAACGCACCCGGTGCGGCTGCCTGAGATCCCCGTTCCGGGCCACCCGAGGGCGCTGCTACCCCGGGCGGGCTGACAGAATGGCCGACATGTCCCAGGCTCGACACGACCGGCCGCGTGTACTGTCCGGCATCCAGCCCACCGCCGATTCGTTCCACCTCGGCAACTACCTGGGCGCGGTGCGTAACTGGGTGGGGCTGCAGGACAGCCACGACGCGTTCTACTGCGTCGTCGACCTGCACGCGATCACCGCGGGGCACGAGCCGAAGGTGCTCCGCCAGCGGACCCGGATAAGCGCCGCGCAGGTGCTGGCGGCCGGGGTCGATCCCGAGCGGAGCACCCTGTTCGTGCAGAGCCAGGTGCCCGAACATACCCAGCTCGCCTGGGTGTTGAACTGCATCACCGGCTTCGGTGAGGCCAGCCGGATGACCCAGTTCAAGGACAAGTCGGTCAGGCAGGGCGCCGAGCGGTCCAGCGTCGGCCTCTTCACGTACCCGGTTCTGCAGGCCGCGGACATCCTGCTCTACCAGGCCGAGGCCGTGCCGGTGGGTGAGGACCAGCGCCAGCATCTGGAGTTGACCCGCGACCTCGCCCAGCGGTTCAACACCACGTTCGGCAAGACGTTCGCGATACCCGAGCCGTACATCGTCAAGGACACCGCGAAGATCACTGATCTCCAGGATCCGACCGCGAAGATGTCGAAGTCCGCGTCATCGCCCAACGGCCTGGTCGATCTGCTGGAGGACCCGGCACGCGTGGCGAAGAAGATCAGGTCGGCGGTGACCGACACCGGGCGGGAGATCATCTACGACCCCGAGCACAAGCCGGGCGTGTCCAATCTGCTGACCATCTACTCCGCGCTGAGCGGCCGGTCGATCGACGACCTGGTGCTGGCCTACGCGAGTAAGGGCTACGGCGACCTCAAGAAAGACCTGGCCGAGGTGGTGGTCGAGGCCATCCGGCCGATCCAGGAGCGCACCAGGATGTATCTGGAGGACCCGGCGCAACTCGACAAGCTGCTCGCGATCGGCGCGGAGAAGGCGCGGGCGGTGTCGTCGGTGACGCTGCGGCGCGTGTACGACCGCGTCGGTTTCCTCGCCCCCGCCCCCAGCAGCTGAGCCGACGTGCGTACCACGATCGGCATCGCGATCGACCTACCGGAGCCCTGGGGCAGCCAGCTGACCCGGCGCCGCGCCGTAGCCGGTGACCCCCAGGCCGCGTACGTGCCCGCGCACGTCACCCTGTTGGGCCCCACCGAGATCGACGCCGCGGATCTCGGCGCGGTCGAGCGACGCCTCGGCGAGATCGCCGCCGCGCACCCGTCGTTCACGCTGCACCTCCGCGGCACGGGCACGTTCCGGCCGATCACCGAGGTGGTGTTCGTCGCCGTGGCGGCCGGGATCAGCGAGTGCGAGCGGCTCAACGCGGCCATCCAGGACATCGACGCGATCGATCGGGCGACCAAGTTCCCGTACCACCCGCATGTGACCGTGGCCCAGGACGTCCCGCCGCCGCAGCTCGATGAAGCTTTCCGTGATCTGGCCGATTTCGAGGCGCGGTTTCCGGTCAAGGGATTTACGCTCTTCGAACACGGCTCTGGCGGGCGATGGCGTCCGCATCGGGATTATGTCCTCGGCTCGGCGTTCGATTCTGACGTTGTCGCCGACAATGGAGGTTAGATCCCGGTGCGGTAAACGGGGAGGCTGACGTGCGGCGGTTCGTCGAGGGCCTGGTCAACGGCTGGACGACCCGACTCACGGCGGCGCGGCGCCGATCACGCGCGTTCGACCATGTGATCAGGGCGTACGAGCGCTTCGACGCGGTCAACGGCTATCGCCTGGCCGCGGCCAACGCCTACTACGGCTTCTTCGCCGTCTTCGCGCTGGCCATGCTGCTGTTCGGCATCCTCGGGTACGTCCTGCGCGACAACCCGCTGGTCGTTCATGCGGTCCGGACCTACCTCGAGGCCAACCTGCCAAGGGTCAGGATCGAGGATCTGATCGGAACGGCGCAGAGCCTGGGCCGGCTGGCCGCGGTCGGCCTGACGCTCGCCGGCATCGGCTGGGTGGAGACGTTGCGCTCCACGCAGCGGGCGATCTGGCAGCTGGACCAACATCCCGGCCCCTGGCTGGTCCGTTGGCTGGTCGACGTCGCCGTGCTCGTCGGGCTCGGCGTCCTGCTCATCGTGTCGGTGGCGATCGCCGGCGGGGTGCAGGACCTGGTGCTGGCGCTGGCCGGCGAGCCGCAACAGTCGGCACTGCGGGTCCTGCTCAACCAGTCCGCCGCCCTGTTCGCCGGTGCGGTCGACTTCATTCTCGGCGCGGCGCTGCTGGCCCTCGTGCCCCGGCTGCGCATGCCGCTGCGCCGCCTCGTCCCGTCGGCGCTGCTCATCGCGGTCGGGATGCTGGTGCTGAAGACCCTCGGCCGCTGGTACATCGGCCGCGCCCAGCACAACCCGGCGTACCAGGTGTTCGCCGGCGCCATCGGGCTGCTCGTCTTCATGTACCTGTTCAGCCAGCTCGTGCTGTTCGCCGCGGCGCTGGCGGCCACCAGCGAGCACGGAACCGTACGGGACCTCGCGGCGGGGCCGGAGAACCCTGATCCCGGCCGGGCTCACCCGGCGCCGGGGCCGGCTGGGCCCGCGCTGCCGCCCGGTGACGCCGAGGCGTTCGGGTCCGGTTCCGTGGCGGCCTACCGGCGTCACCCTTGACGTTGATTTTGAGCTAAACCGTCCGTCGGCAAGGTCATCCAGGTCATGTTCTATAGCGTGGGCACACTCGTGACGTTGGAACTTCCGCCAGACTCGCCGGTTCTCGTACTGCCGTGGATCATCACGTTCGGGCCGCTGAGCGACGACGAGGAGTGGGAGCCGGTGGTCTGCGGGCCGTACGAGCACGCGCACGCCATGGCGCTCGCCGAGTCGGTCGTCGCCGACGAGGAGCTGATGGCGGTCGTCGAGCCGCTGCAGCCGCACGTGTCCATCGACCAGATCCGCGGTGACATCGCCGCCGCGCGCCTCGCCGCCGAGGGCGACGACGAGCCGGACTTCCCCGACGACGGGTACGTGCCGTCCGACATCGGGTACGCGCCGGCCGGCGGCGAGGAGTCCACGGTCACCGAGCCGACTCCGCCACCGAGCCCGGAGCAGGTACGTGCCGGCTTCGTCCGCGTCGCCGCCCGGCTGACCGGCCGCTGGGTGCCCCGCTGACCAGCGGCTGAGGTGCCCGGCGGGGCTGACTACGCCTCAGGTGAGCCAGGCGGCGGCGTCGGGCGGGAGCAGGCCGTCCTCGACCGGGACGCTGGAGCAGATCACGTCCCCGTACCCCGGCGGGAGCGCAACCGGCGCGGAGCCGAAGTTGACCGCACAGACCAGCCCCGACGAGCGCCGGAAGACCAGCGTGTCGGGTGGGCCGTCGAGCCACTCCAGCCCGCCGCTGAAACCCCGCCGCAGCGCGATCGCGGTCCGGTAGAGATGCAGCATGGAGGCCGCGTCGGCAAGCTGGGCCTGCACGCTCAGCTCCCGCCAGGCCGCCGGCTGGGGAAGCCAACATCCCGCCGGGCCGAAGCCGTAGGAGGGCTCCTCGCCGGTCCAGGGAAGAGGCACCCGGCAACCGTCGCGGCCGCGGTCGGTGAACCCCGAACGCCGCCACACGGGGTCCTGCAGCACCTCGTCGGGCAGGTCGAGAACCTCCGGCAGGCCCAGTTCCTCGCCCTGGTACACGTACGCCGAGCCGGGCAGCGCGAGCATCAGCAGGATCGCCGCGCGGGCGCGGCGGATGTCGCCGTAGCGGGTGACGTGGCGCGGCTTGTCGTGGTTGGACAGCACCCAGGTGGCCGGCGCGCCGACCGGTTCCACGGTGGACAGTGACTCGTCGATGACCTTCCGAAGCGCCGACGCCGACCAGTCCGCCGCCAGGTAGTCGAAGTTGAACACCTGGTGCAGCTCGTCGGGGGTGACGTACCGGGCCAGCCGCTCCGGCGAGGTGGCCCACGCCTCGGCGACCGCCATCCGCTCACCCGGGTAGCTGTCGAGAATCTTGCGCCAGGACTTGTAGATGTCGTGCACCTCGTCCTGGTCGAAGTACGGCAGCACGGCCTTGCCGAGCAGGCTGATCTGGCCGCTGTAGCCGACGTCGGGCAGTCCGTCGGCCTTGGCCATGCCGTGCGCCACGTCCACCCGGAATCCGTCCACGCCGCGGTCGAGCCAGAACCGCAGGATCGACTCGAACTCCGCGCGCACCTCGAGATTGCGCCAGTTGAAGTCGGGCTGGGCCGGGTCGAACAGGTGCAGGTACCAGTCGCCGTCATCGGTGCGCGTCCACGCCGGGCCGCCGAAGACGGATTCCCAGTCGTTCGGCGGCTGCTCACCACGGGAGCCGCGGCCGCCCCGGAAGACGTACCGGTCACGCTCGGGGGAGCCGGGCGCCGCCGCCAACGCGGAGACGAACCACGGGTGCGCGCTCGACGAGTGGTTGGGTACGAGGTCGACGATCACCCGCAGGTCCAGTTCGTGGGCCGTGGCGAGCAGCGAGTCGAAGTCGGCGAGGGTGCCGAACATGGGATCGACATCGCAATAGTCGGACACGTCGTAGCCGCCGTCCACCTGCGGGGACCGGAAGAACGGCGACAGCCACACCGCGTCGACGCCGAGGTCACGCAGGTAGGGCAGCCGGTCGCGGATGCCGGGCAGGTCGCCGATGCCGTCGCCGTCGGAGTCGGCGAAGCTCTTCGGGTACACCTGGTAAATGACGGCGGTTTGCCACCAAGGGGTCATGACCTCACCGGTCCTGTCGAGCCACGAACGATGAGTTCGGGGCGGAAGACGTATTCGTAGTTCGGTGCGGGATCGCCGGAGATCTCGTCGACGAGCGCGCGGACCGCGGCGACGGACATCTCACGCACGGGTTGGCGCAGCGTGGTCAGGGGCGGGTCGGTGAACGCGATCAGTGGCGAGTCGTCGTAGCCGACCACCGAGACGTCGCCGGGCACGTCGAGTCCGCGCGAGCGGGCGGCCCGGATAGCGCCGAGCGCCATCAGGTCGGAGCCGCAGGTGATGGCCGTGACGCCCCGGGCGAGCAGCCGGCCGGCCGCGGCGTCCCCGCCCTCCACTCCGAACAGGGACAGCTCGACCAGATCCTCTTCGGACTCACCGAACAGTTCCCGCATCGTCTCGCGGTAGCCGGCGAGCTTGCGCTGTACCGGCAGGAACCGCCCCGGTCCGGTGATCAGCCCGATGTGCCGGTGGCCGAGCGAGGCGAGGTGGCGCACGGCCATCCCGCCGGCGGCATGGTCGTCGCAGGAGATGAACGGCGCGTCGACGCCCTCGACGTATCCGTTGACGAACGCGACGGGCAACGGGCGGGAGATCAGCTTGCGGTACCGGTCGGGGTCGGCGGTGGTGTCGGCGTTGAGACCGGAGACGAAGACGATGCCGGAGACCTGCCGGTCGAGCAACATCTCGACGTACTCGTCCTCGGTCACGCCGCCGGGGGTCTGTGTACAGAGGACGGGAGTGAACCCTGACTGCGCGAGCGAGGACTCGATGATCTGAGCGAAGGCGGGGAAGATCGGGTTGTCCAGCTCCGGCACGACGAGGCCGACCAGGCCGGCGCTGCGTTTGCGCAGCCGCTCGGGTCGCTGGTATCCGAGTACGTCCAGGGCCGTCAGCACGGCTTGCCGGGTCTCGCCGCTCACGCCCGGTTTGTCATTGAGGACGCGGGAGACCGTCGCCTCGCTGACGCCGGCCTGCTGGGCGATGTCGGCCAACCGGGCGCGGCCCGAGGCGGCGGGTGCGGCCCGGCCAGAGTCCGCTGCCGCCCGCCCAGAGTCCGCTGCCGCCGCCCGGCCGTCGGTTGCGCTGGAGGTCATGGCGGCACTCTAACCCACCCCGCAAGGTCTTGCGAAAGATGACTGCAAGCTCTTTCATATATCGAAATCCCTTGCTAACGTCCCCGCAACAATGGCCCCCCTGGCCCACCCAGCAACACCCCCTAGCCCCCCAACAACACCCCCAGCAAGGAGACACCGATGCGCATCCGTACCGCGGGTGTGGTCGCAGCGGCCGCCCTGATGATGGTTGCCGGAGCCTGTGGCTCACAGAAGAAATCAGACAACTCGAAGGCCGCCAAGAATTCCGGCACCCTCGTGATCTGGGCCGACGACAAGCGGACCGCGGCACTCAAGCCGTTCGCCGAACAGTTCGGCAAGGAGAACGGCGTCACCGTGCAGGTGCAGGCCGTATCGAAGGATCTGCAGACCAACTTCGTGACCGCCTCGCAGTCGGGCAACGCGCCGGACGTCGTCGTCGGCGCGCACGACTGGATCGGCAACCTGGTCCAGAACGCAGCGATCGACCCGGTGCAACTGTCGGCGGCGCAGAAGAGCGCGTTCGCCGCGCAGGCCGTCAAGGGCGTGACCTTCAACGACCAGTTGTACGGCGTGCCGTACGCGATCGAGAACCTCGCGCTCATCCGCAACACCGCACTGGCGCCCGACGCGCCCGCGACCATCGAGGACCTGGTGACCGCCGGCAAGAAGCTGAAGGCCGAGGGCAAGGTCAGCGAGATCATGTCGCTGCAGGTCGGCCAGAACGGCGACGCCTATCACGCCTACCCGCTCTACTCCTCCGCCGGTGGATACCTGTTCGGCACGAAGCCGAACGGTGACTACGACCCCAAGGACCTGGGCATCACGAAGCCCGAGTCGCAGGCGGCGTTCGCCAAGATCGCGGCGCTCGGGGAGAAGGGCGAGGGCGCGCTCAAGCGCTCCATCGGTTCCGACAACGCGATCGCGACGTTCACGGGTGGCAAGGCGGCGTTCCTGGTCTCCGGGCCGTGGGCCATCACCGACATCAAGAAGGCCGGCCTGAAGTACGACGTCACGCCGGTGCCGGGCTTCGCCGGTGGCAAACCGGCGAGTGCGTTCGTCGGTGTGCAGGCCTTCTACGTCGCGAGCAAGGGCAAGAACAAGACGGTCGCGCAGGAGTTCGTGGCCAACTACGTGACGAAGACCGACCTGGCCAAGGCGCTCTACGACGCCGAGCCCCGGCCGCCGGCGCTGACCGCGGCGCTGGACGCCGTCAAGGCCAGCGATCCGGATCTGCAGAAGTTCCTGGACGCGGGTAAGAACGGCGCCATCCTGCCAGCGATCCCGGAGATGGCGAGCATCTGGGACCCGTTCGGCAAGGCCGAGGCCGCGGTCATCGGTGGCGCCGACGTCCCCAGCACATGGCAGGCCGCGGCCAAGGCCATCGGCGACAAAATCAAGTAGCGGACCCTCATGATCGCGGAAAGTTCTCCGTGTTCCGGCACGGAAAACTTTCCGCGATCACGGGACTAGGAGGTCGAGGGAGACCCCGTGAGTACCCAGTTGGAGGCGCCGCCGCGCCTCGCCGCACGTCGCGACGAAAGACCCGGCAGCACCACCGTCACCGGGCTCGTCGCCAAGACCCTTCTGCTCGGTCTGGTCGCGGCGCTCGCCGTGTGGGCGGCGTTTCCGCTGCTACAGGCCCGCGCGTGGGTCGGTCTCGCCATCGAGGCGGCCGTCACCGCGCTGATCTTCTACGCGTACCTGGCACCGCGGCGGCTGCCGTTGAAGTACCTCCTGCCGGGCACCCTGTTTCTCATCGCGTTCCAGATCGTGCCGGTACTCGCCACGATGGGCACCGCCTTCTCGAACTTCGGCGACGGGCACCGGGGCACCAAGCAGGATGCCGTCACCGCGATCCAGACCGCTTCCGTGGCCGAGGTCCCCGGGTCACCGGAGTACACGCTCAAGGTGGTCGCCAAGGGCGACCCGGCAACCGCTCCGATCGCCTTCCTGATCACCGACCCCGCGGGCAGGCGGTTCCTCGGCGACGCCGGCGGCCTGCGGCCGGCGAGCGGGATCCCGGATGGGTATGCCCCGCTCAACCTCGGGCAGGCCGGCGCCCGCAGCAAGGAGATCACCGACCTCGTCGTGCCGACCGCCCGGGGCGCGATCCGCTCGTCGGGCATCTCCCGGGCGTACGAGGGCCAGGCACAGCGCTCCTACGACAAGGCGTGCGACTGCATCGTCGACAAGACAAACGGCCACCGGTGGACCGCCCGCGACGGGTCCTTCATGGACAACGCCGGACAGCGGCTGCCCCAGGGCTGGCGGGTAAACGTCGGCCTGCGCAACTTCACCCAGGTGCTCACCGACCCGGGTATCTCAAAACCTTTCTTCCGCACCCTCACCTGGAACCTCGTGTTCGCGGTCGCTTCGGTGCTCACCACGTTCGTGCTCGGGATGCTGTGCGCGGTCGCCCTCAACTCCGACCGGGTACGCGGCCGCAAGCTCTACCGGGTGCTGCTCGTCCTGCCGTACGCCATGCCGTCGTTCGCCATGCTCCTGGTCTGGCGGGACATGTTCAACGCCGACTTCGGGTTGATCAACCGACTGTTCGGGGTGTCGGTGGACTGGCTGGGTACACCGTGGACCGCCCGGCTGGCCGTGATCCTGGTCCAGCTCTGGCTCGGGTACCCGTACATGTTCCTGGTCGCCACCGGCGCGCTCCAGGCGATTCCGCGTGAGATGACCGAGGCCGCGTCGATCGACGGGGCGACATCGTGGCAGTCATTCCGCCGGGTCGTCCTGCCCCTGCTACTGGTCGCGCTGTCGCCGCTGCTGATCTCGTCGTTCGCGTTCAACTTCAACAACTTCAACGCGATCTACCTGACCACCGAGGGTGGCCCGTTCCCGGCCAACGATCCCACCGCGGGCGCCACCGACCTGCTCATCACGTACACCTACCGACTGGCGTTCGGCGCCGCCGGGGCTCGTTTCGGGTTCGCCGCCGCGATCTCGATCTACATTTTCGCGATCGTCGCGCTGATCTCCACGATCAGCTTCCGGCGTACCCGCCGCCAGGAAGAGGTGTACTCGTGACCCGATGGCTCGCCCGGGTCGGCTGGCGCCACCTGGTAGGTGTGTTGGCCGTACTGTTCTCGCTGTTCCCGATCGTGTTCGTGTTCTCGGCCGCGCTCAACCCGCTCGGTACGCTCTCGTCGACCGATGCGGTGCCCACCGGGTTCACCGTCGACAACTTCGCCAACCTGTTCCAGCGCACCGCCTTCGCCCACTGGTACACCAACTCGATCCTGATCGCGGGTGTCGCGGCCGCGGTCGCGGTGTTCCTGTCTCTGCTCGCTGCCTACGTGTTCAGCCGGATGCGCTTCGCCGGACGGCGGACCGGGCTGCTGTCATTGCTGCTGATCCAGATGTTCCCGCAGTTCCTGGCGGTCGTGGCCATCTACATCATGTTCACCAGGATCGGCGGGTACTGGCCGGCGTTGGGCTTCAGCTCACCCTGGGGCCTGATCCTGCTGTACCTCGGCGGGGCGCTCGGTGTGAACACCTGGCTGATGAAGGGCTTCCTGGACACCGTGCCCAAGGAGCTCGACGAGTCGGCCACCGTCGACGGTGCCTCGCACGCCCAGGTCTTCTTCCGGATCATGCTGCCGCTGGTGACGCCGATCCTGGCGATCACCGGCCTGCTGGTCTTCATCGGCACCGTCAACGAGTTCCTGCTCGCCAACGTCTTCCTGTACGAGCCGGAGTCCAAGACGCTGGCCGTCGGCTTGTACGGGCTGATCGCGGAAGGTAACCGTGACAACAACTTCGGCATGTTCTGCGCCGGCTCGCTGCTGACCGCCGTGCCGACGGTCGTCGTGTTCCAGTTCCTGCAGCGCTACATCGTCTCCGGCCTGACCGCGGGTGCGGTGAAGGGATGATTGCACACCACGATGGTTCGGCCCTCTACGTGAGCGACCCGGCGCCGGCGCGAGCCTGCTCCGCTCGGCCGCGCGCGCCGGGCGCCGGAGGCCGGGAGCGCCACCTCCCATTACGCGGCGAAGCGACTGGAGGCGCTCAACGCCTGAGGCGGAGACCATCCTGGGCGGTCGTTGCGGCCGCCCACGGGTGCGGCATACTCGGCACCCGTGGTGCTGTCGCGGCGGTGGTCGGTCTTCCTGGTGTTGGCGGGCGTGTGGAGTTGGGTGATCTGGCCCCGTTTCGCCGCGGCGATCTGGGCTGACCCGCGCTCCTGGCACGGCAGCACCCCGACCTCGTTCCTACTGGTGCACGTGGTGCTCATCGTGGCCTCGCTGGCGATCGGGACAGCGGTCGGCGTGCTCGGGCTGCGCGGTTGGCGCGCCGCCCGTAACCGGTAGAGGGGCGCTGGCGGCTCCGCTACCCCGGGATCATCAGCCGGACCCGGTCAAGTTGGCGGTCAAGGGCGTCGTCGCGGCGCTGATCTTCGTGATGGTGTTCTTCTCGCGCAAGCGGACCGACGTCAACAAGGGCCACTTCCTCGCCATTGTCGGCCTGACGCTCGCGAACGCGGCCGTCGCGGCGTTCTGGCACTGACCGTAGGTCTCGCGGTCCGTGACCGTGAATCTGGTCGCCTGTGACGGTTAGGACAGATTGAAGGCCGACTCACGTTACAGGCCTATAACGCCACCAGGGGTTAGTCGATATTTCAGCGTACGCTCCCGTCCGTTGGCTACACCGCGAAATGGCGGTGCAATCGGAAGGAGATCGTCTTGCGCCGAGCGCGTGGGATGAAGCTGCTCGCGACCGTCGGCGTGGCGATTGTCGCGCTCGGCACGGCCGCTTGTGGTGGTGGCACGAGTAATAGCAACAACTCCGGCAGCGAGTCCAAGAAGACCGTCAAGGTGGGCCTGGCCTACGACATCGGCGGGCGCGGCGACAAGTCCTTCAACGACGCGGCGGCGGCCGGTCTCGAGTTGGCCAAGAAGGAACTGAACATCCAGACCCGCGAGCTGGAGGCCGCCAAGGGCGAGACCGAAAACGACAAGTACTCGCGGTTGAAGCTTTTGTGCGACAGCGGGTACGACCCGATCATCGCGGTCGGGTTCGCGTACGCCGGCACCGACCCCGCGGCGGGTCCGGTCGCCCGCGCCACGAAGGACTGCCCGAAGACGAAGTTCGCCCTCGTCGACTCCGCGGCCGTCACCGCGCCCAACCTGGCCAGCCTGACCTTCGCCGAGGAGCAGGGCTCCTTCCTCGTGGGCGCGGCCGCGGCGCTGAAGAGCCAGACCGGCCATATCGGCTTCATCGGCGGCTGCCTGGTTGACCTCATCAAGAAGTTCGAGGCCGGCTACGTGGCGGGCGCCAAGGCCGTCAAGGCCGACATCAAGGTCGACCCCAACTACCTGTCGACAGGTGCCGACGGCTGCTCCGGCTTCAACGACCCGGCCAAGGGGCAGACCGCGGCCGAAGGCATGTACGACGGCGGCGCGGACGTCATCTACCAGGCCGCGGGCGGCTCGGGTACCGGCGTGTTCAAGGCCGCCAAGGGCAAGGGCAAGCTCGCGATCGGCGTCGACCAGGACCAGTACAACACCGTCGCGCCGGACCTGAAGGACGTCATCCTGACGTCGATGCTCAAGCGGGTCGACACCGCGGTGTTCCAGTTCCTCAAGGACGAGGGCGCGGGCAAGTTCAAGGCCGGAGAGACCATCTTCGACCTGAAGGCCGACGGCGTCGGCTACTCCACGTCCGGCGGCAAGGTCGACGACATCAAGACCAAGGTGGACGCCTTCAAGCAGCAGATCATCGACGGCAAGATCACCGTACCGGCGAAGCCGACCAACGGCTGAGGCGCAGCGTACGACTGATCGTGGCGGGGTCCGCTCCTGGGCCCCGCCAACTGTCGTGGGAGGAAGGGATTCGATGAGCACCGACGTGGCACCCGCGGCGCCCCCCGCAGGGGCGGGCGAACCGCCCGTGGTGCAACTGCGGGGAATCACGAAGCGGTTCCCGGGGGTCGTGGCCAACCACGACATCCACCTGTCGGTGCGGCGCGGCAGCATCCACGCGATCGTGGGCGAGAACGGCGCCGGAAAGTCGACCCTGATGAAGACGCTGTACGGGATGCACCGTCCCGACGAGGGCGAGATTCTCATCGACGGCGCCCGGGTCGTCTTCCACACTCCCCAGCAGGCAATCAATGCCGGCATCGGCATGGTCCACCAGCATTTCATGCTCGCCGACAACTTCACCGTGCTCGAGAACGTCGTCCTCGGTGCCGAGAGGCTGCACGGTATCGGCGACGCCGCCGGCCGCAAGATCCGGGAGATCTCCAAGCAGTACGGGCTGCACGTGGACCCGGACGCGCTGGTGGAGGACCTAGGCGTCGGTGACCGGCAGCGCGTCGAGATCCTCAAGGTGCTCTACCGGGGCGCGCGGGTGCTCATCCTCGACGAGCCCACCGCGGTACTGGTGCCGCAGGAGGTCGACGAACTCTTCGACAACCTGCGGCACCTCACGCGCGAGGGTCTCACCATCATCTTCATCTCGCACAAGCTGCACGAGGTACTCGCGGTCGCCGACGCGATCACGGTGATCCGCCGCGGCACGACGGTCGCCTCGGTCGATCCCGGTGAAGTGACCTCCCGGCAGCTGGCGACATTGATGGTCGGCAGCGAGCTGCCCAGCCCGCAGTCGCGCGAGTCGACCGTCACCGACGCGCCGGTCCTGTCCGTCACCAACCTGTCGGTGCACACGCCCGACGGACGGGTGCTCCTGGACGACGTCAACGTCACCATCCACCGGGGCGAGGTCGTGGGTATCGCCGGTGTGGAGGGCAACGGCCAGGCCGAGTTGGTCGAGGCGATCATGGGCATGCGGCCCGCCACGGGTACGGTCGCGCTCGACGGCGTCGACGTCAGTGACCGGAGCACCCGGACCCGGCGCGAGGCCGGACTGGGCTACATTCCCGAAGACCGGCACCGGCAGGGGTTGCTGCTCGACGCGCCGCTGTGGGAAAACCGCATGCTCGGTCACCAGACCGAGGCGCCCAACGCCCGCGGGTGGCTGCTCGACATCCGGGGTGCCCGCCGCGACACCGCACGCGTTGTGGCCGAATACGACGTGCGTACCCCGGGTATCGACGTCCCGATCGGCGCCCTGTCCGGGGGCAACCAGCAGAAGCTCATCGTCGGCCGGGAGATGAGCCACGCGCCCAAGATACTGCTCGCCGCGCACCCCACCCGCGGCGTGGACATCGGCGCGCAGGCCGCGATCTGGGAACACATCAAGCAGGCCAGGCGCGAGGGGATGGGCGTCCTGCTCATCTCGGCTGATCTCGACGAGCTGATCGGGCTGTCCGACTCGCTCAAGGTGATCTTCCGGGGTCGGCTCGCGGCCGACGTCGACCCGGCCACCGTCACCCCTGAACAGCTCGGTCTGGCCATGACCGGTGCGGGCGAGGAGGCACCGTGAGCGCGAGGAGCGAGCGAAGCGGAGCCCCGCAGTCGCGAACAAGGAAGGCGCCGTGAGTACCTCGGAGGCGCCGGCGCGGGTGGCACGGCCGGACTGGGCACGGCTGCTGCCGCGGATCCTGGCGCCCGTCGCGGCGCTTCTACTCGCCGTGCTGATCTCCTCGATCGTGTTGCTGGTCAGCGGCAAGAGCCCGACCAGCGCCTTCAGCGCAATGCTCGACTACGGCTCGCAGCCGGAGTCCATCGTCGACATTCTCAACCGGTCGACCGATCTGTACATCGCCGCGGTCGCGGTCGCCATCGGGTTCCGGATGAACCTTTTCAACATCGGCGTCGACGGCCAGTACCGGCTGGCGACGCTGCTGTCGGCGGCCCTCGGCGCGGCGCCGTTCCTGCAAGGGGTACCCGGCGTCCTGCGCATTCTGCTGATCGTGGTCGTTGCCATGGCCGTCGGCGCGTTCTGGGCCGGCGTCGCGGCGATACTGAAGATCACGCGAGGCGTCAGCGAGGTCATCTCGACGATCATGCTGAACTTCATCGGTGGCCAGGTCGCGGCCTACCTGCTCAACCACAGTCTGGGTGTACGGATCAAGGGCAGCAACGACGTCGCCACCCGCGTGCTGCCCAAGGACTCATGGCTGTCCGGGATGCCGCTGATCCCCAACGCGCAGAGCAACGTCAACGGGTTCCTCATCGTCGCGGTGCTGGTCGGAGTCGGCTACTGGTTCCTGCTCGGCCGTACCCGCTTCGGCTTCGATCTGCGCGCCAACGGGATGAACACATCGTCGGCGGTCGCCAGCGGCGTCAACGCCCGACGCATGGTTCTCTACGCGATGCTGCTGTCCGGTGCGGTCGCCGGCCTGGTCGGTATGTCGCAACTGCTGGGGGCGCAGCACGCGTACTCGTCGGCGGTCGGCGGCATCGGGTTCACCGCGATCGGTATCGCGCTACTGGGCCGCAACTCGCCGGTCGGCATCGCGCTCGCCGCGCTGCTGTGGGGGTTCCTGGATCGGTCGTCGCTCATCCTCGACATCGAGGAGATCCCCAAGGAGATCATCCAGATCATGCAGGGCACGACGGTACTCGCCGTCGTCGTTGCATACGAGCTCGCCAACCAGTTGGGTAAGCGGGCGCAGCAGCGCCGCGTGGGCGCCGCTGTCGCCGAGTCGACCCCGGCACCGGTACCGGTCCCGGCCGGCGCCGCATCTTCGGATGCCACGAACGACGACAAGGAGCGGGCATGACCACCGAGGCCGTCGTCGAGTCCGCCCCGGTGGCTCCGTCCCGACGCGGGAGGCGGTTCAGCCTGCCGATCCTGCTGCTGGTCATTTCCGGCGCCTTGCTTGCGCTCGCGCTGGTACGGGTGATCACCGGCGCGAACGACCTGACCTCGAGCGGCGCGGTACGGGCGGCGGTGCAGTCCGGGGTGCCCATCGGACTCGCCGGCCTGGGTGGCCTGTGGGCCGAGCGGGCCGGCGTGGTCAACATCGGCCTGGAAGGGCAGATGATTCTCGGCACCTGGTTCGGGGCCTGGGCCGGCTACCACTGGGGCCCGTGGATCGGGGTGCTGGCCGCGGTCGTCGGTGGAGGGCTGGGTGGCCTGCTGCACGCG
>JAOPWA010000480.1 GCA_025965915.1 Dactylosporangium sp.
GATGAGCCCGGTGGCGGCGCGAACGTCGTCGAGAGCCACGACGTCGCCCGGGTCGGTGATCCCGACCTCGATCTCGGTGTCGTTGAGGGACAGGCCCAGGACCCGGTGGCGCAGGACGAGTGAGAGCGGGATCTTCGCCACCGCGACCGGGTCGATCTGATGGCCGACCAGGTCGACGAACTTGATCCCGTACGCGTCGGCGGACGCCTCGGTGAGCTGGGTCTCGGTGACGACATGGTCGTTGATGAGAACGGCGCGGATCGAGCGCCCGGTGCGCTCCGCCTCCCCGGCCGCTCTCTCGAGCGCCCGCTGGTCCGCGCCCAGCCGCTCCAGCGCGTCGAGCAGTGGGCGGAATGTCTCGTACATGCCACTCCTACGGAGGTACGGCGGAGGGTGTAGTCCGCGTCACCCCATCGGAAGCGCGGCGAGCCACCTGAGTGGTTTCGCCGTGGCTGAGTGATCCGGGCGCGGATTGGCCAGCTCGCGTGACGGGGGAGTAGCGGCGCGGGTGACGGGGGAGTAGCAGCGTGCGTGACGGGGGCGCGGTAGCGCGTGACGGGGGCGCGGCAGTGCGTGACGGGGGCGCGGCAGCCGGACCTCGGCGGGTATGCCGACCGCCGCACCCGTCCATGACCGACCGTGGGCGGAAGACCTTGACCGGTGTGTCGTAGCCGTCCCGGTCGATAACCGTCAGCGTTGCACGCATTCGGGTGTTCCGCAAATATGCAGGATAGAATGCTTCTGATCATCTATGGGCTAATTTTCGAGTTGCGATTGGCCCCGCGCGGCGATCACGCCTTACGCCATCGCACGGCGGTCAGGCCTTACGCCATCGCACGGCGGTCAGGCCTTACGCCATCGCACGGCGGTCAGGCCTTACGCCGCCACGTCGGTCGTGGGCAGAAGGCCCTGGTTGACGGCCACCATCAGCGCCTGGGCCCGGTTGTTGACCCGCAGCTTGCTGTACAGCCTTGAGACATAGGTCTTGACCGTTGCCTCCGAGACCTGCAGGTGCGTGGCGATCGAGGGCAGGCTGGTGCCATCGCGCATGAGCAGGAGCACCTGCCGTTCGCGGGGGCTGAGCAGGCCGCCCTGAGTGTGCCGGCGCGTGAGCGCGGTCTGCAGTCCGGGGGCGGTGAAGGAGGTGGGGGCCACCGCGGCGTGACGAACCGCGGCGAGCACGGTCGCGACCGGTGCCGACTTCGTGACGAATGCGGAGAGCCCGGCATCCAGCGCACGGTAGAGCAGTGCGTCGTCGGTGGACGCGGTGAGCAGCACGACGCCCAGTTCCGGGCGGGCTATCCGCAGCTTGCCGGCGGTGGTGATGCCGTCACCGTCGGGCAGCGTCAGTTCGAGGGTGACGACGTTCGGATTGGTCTCCTCGACCACGCGCTCGGCCTCGGCGGCACTTGCCGCCTCACCGACGAGCATGATGTCCGGCGACGCGCCCAGGACACTGGCCAGGCCCAGGCGTAACAGCACGTGCTCATCGACGGCTACCAGCCGGATATTCATCGGTCCTCCCGGGGCGGTCCTCTCGGTGCCCGCGACAGACGGGGGCTCAGCCCAGGGTGACAGTGGTTCATCCCCATATCTATGGGTGTGACCGCTTACTGCCTGCTTCGCACCCGGGTTGCACCAGCGTCGTCAGTGGCGGCCCGCGATGTGGCGGGCATGACTTTCCACTGCACCGCGGTGACGTGACGACGTCGGAGCCGATGAGGTGCGATCCGGTAGCGGTGCCCACCTCCGCGCTTGAACCACTCGGCACGACTGGACGTGAATAGCGACAGGGACCTACCTCAGGGAGATTCGCATGCGCGTCCGGCTGATCCTGCCCGCACTGATCACCGCCGCGCTGGTCGCGCTCGCCGGGTGTGGATCCGCTGCGCGAAGCCGTGCCCCCGCGCAGAGCGGTGCTGCGCAGAGCGGTGCCGCTGCGCAGAGCGGTGCCGCTGCGCAGAGCGGTGCCCCCGCGGCACGGACGACCGCCGAGACGGCACCGGGAACCGTACCGGCGAGCCTCAAGTTCACCGCAACCACGCTTGACGGCAAGGCGTTCGACGGGGCGAGCCTGGCCGGCCGCCCGGTCGTGCTCTGGTTCTGGGCGCCGTGGTGCGCCACCTGCGCCGGTGAGGCCGCATCCGTGTCCGACCTGGCAGCCCGGTACAAGGGGAAGGTCGACATCGTGGGGGTCGCCGGCATGGGGGAGGAGAAGGAGATGCGCGGCTTCGTCTCCGATCTCGACGTCGGCGGCATCACCCACCTGTCCGACAAGGCGGGCACGGTGTGGAAGCGCTTCGGGGTGGTCGAGCAGAGCGTGTACGTGCTGCTCGACCGCAGCGGCAAGGTCCTGCTCAAGGGGTTCCTGGACAGCGAGCGGTTCACCACCGAGGTGGCGAAGTTGGCGGCTGCCTGACGTGTCCGACGTACCCGTGCTGCTGGCCGTGGCCGCAGGTGTCCTGGCGGCGGTCAACCCGTGCGGATTCGCCCTGCTGCCGGCGTACCTGTCACTGCTCGTGGTGGCCGACGAGCCGTCGGCGCGCGGCGTGGCGGTCGGCCGCGCGCTCGCCCTCACCGCCGCGATGACCGCCGGGTTCGTCGCCGTCTTCAGCGCCTTCGGGCTCGTACTGGCGCCGACCGCGACTCTGGTCCAGCGGCACCTGCCGTGGTTCACGATCGGCTTCGGGCTGCTCCTCGCGGCACTCGGCGGCTGGCTCGTCGCCGGTCGGAAGGCGCCTACTCTGCCGTGGACAGTGTCCCGTGCGCCGGCGCTGACGAGGTCGTTGCCGTCGATGGCCCTGTTCGGCGCGGCGTACGCGCTGGCGTCGCTGAGCTGCACGATCGGGCCGTTCCTGGCGATCGTCGTGTCCAGCCTGCGGGCCGGCTCCACCCTCGCCGGGCTCGGCCTGTTCGTCGCGTACGCGGTCGGCATGGGCCTCGTCGTGGGCACCCTGGCGTTGGCCGTGGCGCTGACCCGCGCGTCGCTGGTACGCCGCCTGCGCGCGGCCGCCGCCGGCCTGTCGCGGGCAGCCGGTGCGCTGCTGCTCATCACGGGCGGATACGTCGCCTACTACGGCTGGTACGAGCTGCACGCCCTGACGCGCGCGGCCGTGCCCGACCGGGTGGTCCGAACCGGCAGCGCCCTGCAGCAGACGCTCGCCACGGGACTGGATCGGATCGGGGTGCCGGCGGTCGTCGCGGCGTTCGCGCTGCTGCTCACCGGTGCCCTCGTCGCAGCCTGGGTCGGGAGACGGCGAGCGTTACGGTAACCCGCCCCTGTTCGTGAGGAGGGCGCCCCTCTTACGGTCTATACGGTGAGCGGGGCACCCTCCTCAGAAGTCGCCCCAAAGAGGGGCGCCCTCCTCACGAACTAGCGCGTCGTCAGTACTCCCAGTGGGGCGTTCATCCGCTGCATGAACGCGATCGGGTCGACCGCATTGGCGTGTACGGCGTACCCGGGGCCGACGTGCACCTCGAAGTGCAGGTGGGTGCCGCCCGAGTTGCCCGACGTTCCCACGTACCCGATGATCTGGCCGGCGTTGACCCACTGACCCTCGACGACGGACGGTCGGCGCACCATGTGGCAGTACCGGGTGGCGACCTGGCCCGCGTGCTGGATGTCGACGTACCAACCGCAGCCGCGAACGTTCGGGCCGCCGTCGACGTCGCAGTTCGGGCCCGAGGTGTTGCACTCAACCGTGGTGACCTGGCCGGCACCGGCCGCGGCGATCGGGATGTTACGGGGCAACATGATGTCCACGCCGTCGTGGCCGGGATTGCTCGCCGGTCGGAACAGTTGGGCGGGCGTGCCGGGTACCGGAATCACCCAGCCGGTGGCGACTCCGGGGTTGGCCTGCGGCGGCAGTGGCGGGGTCGAGGCGCTGGGGCAGGGGCTGAGCGCCCCCCGGCGGATGTATGCGTTCGAGACGTAGCGCCCGTCCGCGATTTTGTCCCAGATGTTCGTGGTGCGTACCCGGCCGCTGATCGTCTGGCCGGCGATCTGGCATACGAGGGTGATCTGGTTGCCGCTGCGCAGTGCGCCGACAGTGGACGCCGAGATGGTCGCGCTGGAGCGGATGTTGAGCGGGGTATTGCCGCTCTCGACCGTGCCCACAGTGCTGGTGACCGCCACATTGGTCGGGGCCGTGGGTGGGGGGGGCGGGGTGCTCGGGCAGGGGCTGAGCGCCCCCCGGCGGATGTATGCGTTCGAGACGTAGCGCCCGTCCGCGATTTTGTCCCAGATGTTCGTGGTGCGTACCCGGCCGCTGATCGTCTGGCCAGTGACCTGGCATACGAGGGTGACTTTGTTGCCGCTGCGCAGTGCGCCGACAGTGGACGCCGAGACACTCGTGCCGGAGCGGATGTTGAGCGGGGTGCTGCCGCTGTCGACCGTGCCCACCGTGCTGGTGACCGCGGCGGACGCGGGCGCGTTGCCGCCCAGCAGGATCGCGGCCCCGGCCGACCCGGCGAGTACCACCGCGCACAGGCCCCGGATGAGGGGTCGAGCCATGACTTGCCTCCCGTTCCTCGCGCACGGCTGGTCGACCGCACGTTCTTTCGAGGCTGTTCGAGAACGGCTGCGGACCGGGTGCCGCGCGGATGCGGCGAGGTTGCGATGTAATCCGGTGTCGGAGCGCCGGAGGGCAGGCCGGGTGTGGCTACGGCGGGGTGTGGCTACGGCGGGGTGTGGCTACGGCCGGGTGTGGCTACGGCCGGGTGTGGCTACGGCCGGATCGGCAGGTCGATCGTCAGGGTCGCGCCCGGGTCGCGCACCGCAATCGACAGTTCGCCCCCGTGCCGGGCGGCGATGGCCCGGGCGAGCATCACGGCCAGTGCGCCGGTACGACGCTCGCTCGCGGCATCGGGGTGGGGCAGTCGGGTCGACAGCAGCCGCTCGGCGGTGGCGGTATCGGCGGCCGAGGTGCTCACGGTCACCCGCCACCTGCCAGCCTGCGGCTCGGCGCGGACGACGACGTCGGCGCCGGGGGCGCTGCCGACCACCAGCACCCCGATGGCCGCGCTGACCAGTTGGGACAGCAACTCGGCGTCGCAGGGCAGAGCCGGGCCGTCCTGGAGGTCGAGTCGCAGGTCGACGTGTCGACTGTCGCCGCTCTCGGTAGTGCTGTGAATGAGTTTCTCGGCGGCGTCGCGAACGAGGGCCGGCACGTCGACCGGGCTGTTGTCGAGGGCCAGTTCTCCGGACTCCAGCTTCGCCAGCAGGATCAGGTCGGCCACCAGGCTGAGCATCCGGTCGGCGTTGCGCCGGATCGCGGTCGTCGCGGCTGTCCGCTCATCGCTCGACAGTGCCGCGTCGTCCTCCAGCATGGTGGCGAACGTGTTGAGCGAGGTCAGCGGCGTGCGCAGTTCGTGCGAGACGACCCCGACGAACTCGGTCTTCAACGTCGACAGTTCGGAGAGCATCCTGGCCCGCTCCTCCAGGCCACGGCGGATCTCGGCCTGGGCGGTGACGTCCCGGAAGACCCACAGCGACCCGAGCGTCGAGCCGTCCAGCATGATCGGAACGTAGTCCCGCTCGAGAACCCGCCCGTCGATCAGTGTTATCTCCTCGCCGCGCAGGGCCCGCCCGCGCCGGACCGCGGCCTCGGTGCGCCGCTCCACGTCCTCGGCATCGGCGTACAGGCGGCCCAGTGGCGAGCCGCCGGACTTGCCGGCAGTGCCACGCAGCCGTTCCGGTGCGACGCCGAGGGAGAACATCTCGACGAACGCGGCGTTGGCGAGGACGACGCGCTGCTGTTCGTCCTGGAGTAGGACTGCCACGTTGAGCGACTCGATGAGCGTCATCAGCCGGGCGGCCTCGACCCGCGTCTGCCGTTCGGCGGCGCGGGCGAGGCTGACGTCGGTGACGTCGGTGACGTCGGTGACGTCG
>JAOPWA010000507.1 GCA_025965915.1 Dactylosporangium sp.
AAGGAGGCGGCGGCCGCCATCGCCTCGATGGAGGCGGTGGCCGCGCGCCGGTGGCCCCGCTCGGTCCAGCTCGAACCGCGCTACGCCGAGGCGCTGCCCGACCTGATCCTCGGTCTTGGACCGGAGCGGCTCGCCGCTCTCGCCATGAAGGCGTTCACGCCCAAGGCAACTCCGATGGTGTCGATCGAGCACATCCACATGGTTCGCGTCAGCGTCCGTGAACATGCCGAGATGCTGCGCGAACAGCTGGTTCGAATCCGGACGGCCTCCTTCCGTACGCTGTGTGCCGACTGCGAGACCACCCTGGAGGTGGTGGCGCGGTTCCTGGCGCTGCTGGAGCTGTTCCGCGAGGGACTGGTCGGCTTCGAGCAGGTGCAGGCGCTCGGCGAGTTGACCGTGCGGTGGACCGGCGCCGACGACACGGGTGACGGGCTCGACATCGACGAGTACGGCGAGGACGACACTGAGGGTGGGGCAGTTGCTGGAGGCACCGTTGCTGGGCAGGAAGAGGAGTCGCAGTGAGTGGCGATGACGCGGCGGCCCGGTCGCTCGCGGACCAGGCCGCGACGTGGGTTCCACCGTGGAAACGCGAGCCCGCTACTGACTCCGTCGTCGCGGACGCCGAGGTCGGTCCCGATGAGGAGGCCCAGCCCAACCCCTCTTCGGTCCACCCGGACGAGGCTTCGGCTCGGTCCGACCACTCTTCGGTCCAGCCTGCTCAGGCGGAGGCTGATGCCGACGAGGAGCCCCGGCCCGCCGGGCTTCCTTCGGCGTGGGCCGATCTTGAAGGGCTTGTCTGGAGGGACGCCCCGGTAGGTGAGGCGGCGTCCGCGGACCCGGAACCGGATCCCGCGATGGAAGCCGCCTCCGCGATCGTCGACGATCCCGTGTCAGCATCGGCGGCGACCAGCCCTCCACAAGCCGAATCCGTAGCCGTCGGCGGTGGGATGAATGGGACCTTGGCCGTCGAGGATGCCGTCCCGTCGCCGATCTTGGAAGATTTGACAGCGAATTCGGTGTCAAATCTTCCAAGATCCGAAGGGGTGGGGCCCGAGCCGGCGGCCGAGGTTGTGGCTGAGCCGGTTGAGGTGGCTGAGCCGGAGGTCGCCGAGCCGGCCGGTGCGGCCGTGTTCGAAGATCCGACTGAGCTACGTGGCGCGGTGGAGGCGATCCTCCTCGTCGTCGACGAGCCGGTCGCCGAGATCACGCTCGCCCAGGTCCTCGACCTGCCCACCGCCCGTATCCGCGGCGTGCTCGAGGAGTTGGCCGCCGAGTACACCGAAGCGCGGCGCGGATTCGAGCTGCGCCAGGCGGCCGGTGGATGGCGGCTGTACACGCGGGGTGACTTTGCCGCGCACGTGGAGCGCTTCGTCCTCGACGGGCAGCAGTTACGCCTGACCCAGGCGGCGCTGGAGACACTCGCCGTCATCGCGTACAAGCAGCCCGTCACCCGTTCGCGCATCTCGGCCATCCGCGGCGTCAACTGCGACGGCGTCGTGCGTACCCTGCTGTCCCGCGGTCTGATCGAGGACTGCGGCAGCGAGCCGGACAGTGGCGCGTTCCTGTACCGCACGACGACGCTGTTCCTGGAAAAGCTGGGTATCAACAGCGTTGACGAACTACCACCGCTGGCCCCGTTCCTACCCGATGATGTGGATGAGATCGCCAATGCCCAGGGTTGAGTCAGACAACGCCGAACGGCTGCAGAAGGTCCTCGCCGCCGCCGGAATCGGCTCGCGCCGTGCCTGCGAGGAGTTGATCGCCGCAGGCCGGGTCACCGTCAGCGGCAAGCGCGCGACCCTCGGCGACAAGGTCGACGCCGAGACGGCCGAGATCCACGTCGACGGCGAGCGTGTGGTCACCAACACGAAACTCGTCTACATCGCCATGAACAAGCCGCGTGGCGTGGTGTCGACGATGGCCGACGAGCGCGGCCGGGAAGCCCTCGCGGACTACCTCGGCAACGTCGACCAGCGGGTCTACCACGTCGGGCGGCTGGACGCCGACAGTGAGGGGCTGCTGCTGCTCACCAACGACGGCACCCTCGCGCACCGGCTCATGCACCCCTCGTACGAGGTGGCCAAGACCTACCTCGCCGAAGTGGAGGGGCCGGTGCCCCGTGCGGTCGGCCGCGCGCTGCTGCAAGGGGTGGAGTTGGAGGACGGGCCGGCCAGGGTCGACGCGTTCAAGCTGGTGGACGCCCATCAGCGCACCGCCCTGGTCGAGGTCGTGATCCATGAGGGGCGCAAGCACATCGTCCGTCGCCTGTTCGAGGAGGTCGGCCACCCGGTCAACCGCCTCATCCGTACCTCGATCGGCCCGATCCGGCTGGGTGACCTCAAGCCCGGGCGGACCCGTCGGCTGACCAATGCGGAGGTCGCCGCCCTGTTCAAGGCGGTGGGAGGGTAGCCGGCCGGAGGCCGGCAGGTAACACCCGGCATTATTGAGGGGGTCGTGGGAGCGCATCGGAGGCGGGCAGAGTGAACGGACAGCGTTGCGTGGTGGCTGTGGACGGGCCCTCGGGATCCGGCAAGTCCACCGTCTCGCGTCGTCTCGCCGTCGCGCTCGGCGCGCGCTACCTGGACACCGGTGCCATGTACCGGGCGGTGACCTGGGCGGTCCTGCGTGACGGAATCGACCCGGCCGATGCCGACGCGGTCGCCAAGATCGCCGATAACGTGATCCTTACGATCGGCAGCGATCCGAATGCCCCGCATATCAGCGTGGACGACACCCCGGTTGACGGTCCGATCCGCGGACCCGAAGTGACCGCGGCGGTGTCGCCGGTCGCGGCGGTGCCCGCTGTCCGGGCCCGGTTGGTCTCCCAGCAGCGTCAGATCATCGACGCGGAGCCGCGTATCGTCGTCGAGGGCCGTGACATCGGCACCGTCGTCGCGCCCGACGCCGACCTGAAGGTCTACCTGACCGCGTCGGCGGCCGAGCGGGGCCGCCGGCGCAGCACGGAAAACGCCGCCGACCTGACGGCGACGGTGGCCGACCTGGCCCGCCGCGACAAGTTCGACTCCAGTCGGGCCGCGGACCCGCTCCGGCAAGCCGACGACGCGGTGGTGCTCGACACCACCACGCTGGGTATCGATGAGGTCGTGGCGCAGTTGAAGACATTGGTGGACGGGGCGACGCGACAGTGACCACGAACGAGCCGGGCCGGACCGAACTGGACGAGACCGACCTCGAGGAAGGCGCCTTCCACGAAGCCGACTTCGACGAAACCGACTTTGAGGAAGGCGACTTCGAGGAAGCCGACGAGGACGGCGCCGACGAAGGACCCGTACCCGTCGTCGCGGTCGTCGGACGCCCCAACGTCGGCAAGTCGACCCTGGTCAACCGGATCATCGGGCGCCGCCAGGCGGTCGTCGAGGATGTACCGGGTGTGACCCGCGACCGGGTGGCCTATGACGCGCTGTGGTCGGGACGCCGCTTTACGATCGTCGACACCGGCGGTTGGGAGCGGGACGCCCGCGACCGGGCCAAGGCGATCGCCGCCCAGGCCGAGGCCGCGGTGCAGACCTCCGACGTGGTGCTGTTCGTGGTCGACTCGACCGTCGGTGCGACCGACGACGACGAGGCGGCCGTACGGATGCTGCGCCGTGGCGGCAAGCCCGTCGTGCTGGTGGCCAACAAGGTCGACAACGCCCGGCAGGAGATCGAGTCGGCCGCGCTGTGGTCGTTGGGCCTTGGCGAGCCGCACCCGGTGTCGGCGCTGCACGGGCGCGGCTCGGGTGACCTGCTCGACGCCGTCCTCCAGGCGATGCCCGAGCAGCCGACCGGAATCGCCCGGCCACGCGGCCCGCGCCGCGTCGCACTCGTGGGCCGGCCCAACGTCGGCAAGTCCAGCTTGCTCAACCGGCTGGCCAAGGAGGAGCGGGCGGTCGTCGACGCGGTCGCCGGGACCACCGTCGACCCGGTCGACAGCCTGGTCAGCATCGGCGGCGAGATCTGGCAACTCGTCGACACCGCCGGCCTGCGCAAGCGGGTCGGCCAGGCCAGCGGCACCGAGTACTACGCCAGCCTGCGCACCGCGGCCGCGATCGAGGCGGCCGAGGTGGCGGTCGTGCTGCTGGACGCCAGCGAGCCGATCAGCGAGCAGGACCAGCGGATCATCACGATGGTCGCCGACGCCGGCCGCGCGCTGGTCATCGCGTTCAACAAGTGGGACCTCGTCGACGAGGACCGCCGCCACCAGATGGTCCGCGAACTCGAACGCGACCTGCGCCGGGTCACGTGGGCGCTGCGCCTCAACCTCTCGGCGAAGACCGGTCGGGCCGTCGACAAACTCGCCCCGGCCCTGCGTACGGCTCTGGACAACTGGACGCGACGGGTGTCGACCGGCCGGCTCAACCAGTTCCTCACCGCGCTGGTGCAGGGCACCCCGCACCCGGTACGCGGTGGGCGGGCGCCCCGCATCCTGTTCGCCACCCAGGCGGGAACGAGTCCGCCACGGTTCGTGCTGTTCACCACGGGGCCGCTCGACCCCGGGTACGTGCGCTTCGTGGAGCGCCGGCTGCGCGAGGAGTTCGAGTTCGAGGGCACTCCGATTCACGTCTCGGTACGCCCGCGCAAGAAGAACCCGCGGAGCCGGTGATACTCTCCACGGCATGTCCGCGCGTTTGAGTTGTTGGTGGCCCGCCTGACCGGCGGCCACCTTTCCCGCGCGTGACACCATCCGCGGCCGCCTTCCACGAGGCGGCCGTCGGCGTTTCTACGGTCTTTCCGCCTCGGCGCAGGCGGCCCGACCGAGAGGAAACGGTATGGACATCCCCGCAGGTCCGTTCGCGCTGCTGCGCCGGGAGGGCCGCGACCACGTCGAGATCCTGACGGGCGTGGTCGAGACGGCCTCGAATCTTGCCGAGGTTCCGTTGTGCGATACCGGTCCAGCCGGTCCGGACGTACTCGTGCTTGTGCCCTATCGGCAGGTGCGCGAGCGCGGCTTCGATGCCGTCGACGACGGCGCGCCGCTGCTGTATCTGCGCGTCGAGGGTGCTGCCGAGGCGCCCGTCGACGACGTGCTGGCGGCGCTGCCGGTGCGGGCGCCGCGGGTGAACGGCGGCCGCTTCGACGTGCCCGACGACGAGTACGCGCAGACCGTGACGGCCGTGCTCCGCGACGAGATCGGCCGGGGCGAGGGCTCCAACTTCGTCATCCACCGGGTCTTCGAGGCGACCGTGGACGGCGATCCGCTCGACGCCGCCCTCGCCGCGTTCGCCCGGCTGCTTCGCGACGAGCGCGGAGCGTACTGGACGTTCCTGGTCCACACCGGTTCCCGGACGTTCGTCGGCGCAACCCCGGAGCGGCACGTCAGCGTCGACGATGGCCTGGTCATGATGAACCCCATCAGCGGCACCTACCGCCACCCCGCCGGCGGACCCGACCGCGACGAGTTGCTGGCGTTCCTCGCCGACCGCAAGGAGATCGACGAGCTGTACATGGTGCTCGACGAGGAACTCAAAATGATGGCGACCGTTGCGGATCAGGGCGGTCAGGTCGTCGGGCCCTACCTCAAGCAGATGGCCCATCTGACCCATACTGAGTACCTGCTTGTCGGGCGCGGCTCGCGGGACGTGCGTGAGGTGTTGCGCGAGACCATGTTCGCGCCGACCGTCGTCGGCAGTCCGATCGAGAACGCCTGCCGGGTCGTCGCCCGCCACGAGCGGCGCGGCCGCGACTACTACGGCGGGGTTCTCGCGCTGATCGGTCACGATTCTTCCGGTCGCCAAACCCTGGACGCGCCGATCCTGATCCGTACCGCTGTTTTCGCTGCCTCAGGCGAGCTTCGAGTGCCGGTCGGTGCGACCCTGGTGCGCCACTCGACGCCGGAGCATGAGGTCGCGGAGACCTACGCCAAGGCCGCCGGGGTCATGGCCGCGCTCGGCCTGCGGGGGAGCGCCGCTGACGCGACGCCGGCCATTTTCATGGCCGATGCCGAGGTACGCGCGGAGCTGGCCCGCCGTAACTCCACCCTGGCCCGGTTCTGGCTCGAGGAGCGAGCGTCGTCGCCGGTGTTCTCGGGTCGGCGGGTGCTCGTCGTGGACGCCGAGGACACGTTCACCGGCATGCTCGCCCACCAACTGGGCGCGCTGGGGCTGGCGGTCACGCTCCGCTCGTACCGTGAAGATTTTGATGTTGAAGGGTTTGAGCTGGTCGTGGTCGGCCCGGGACCGGGGGACCCGGCCGACCTCGGCGATCCCAAGATTGCTGCCCTGCGGCGGCTCGTGGACGGGCTGCTGGCGTCGCGGCGGCCGATGCTCGCGATCTGCCTCGGCCACCAGGTGCTCTCGGGCGCACTCGGGCTACCGTTACACCGCAAGGATTCCCCGTACCAGGGCATGCAGCGCGAGATCGACTTCTTTGGTCGCCCGGAGCGGGTCGGCTTTTACTCGACGTACACGGCGCTGGCTGACTCTTCGTCTTTCGGCGGGGTTTTCGGCGGGGTCGACGTGAGCCGCGACGCGCGGTCCGGAGAGGTTCACGCGCTGCGCGGTTCCTCCTTTGCGGGTGTCCAGTTCCACCCGGAATCGGTGCTGACCGAACATGGCATCGACCTGCTGCGTGAACTGGTGACCCCGCTGGTGTCGTCGGTTTTACGCGGGTAGGTCTGCGCTGACGCTGTAACCGCTGTGGATCGGCGCCATGATCGTCGTGATCACGCCTCGGGTGACCTGGACGGTCCTGGCGCCGTTGTCCATGCCGCGGCCGCCGCAGGTGCTGAACCGGATTCGGACGGCGCTGTCCCTCATCAGCAGGATGGCGTCCGGGTTGGGTGGGTCGGCGCGGGCGTCGCAGGTCTGCGCCGGCCGGTCGGGGTTGCCGCCGGGAGGGGCGGCGTTGAGCATCGCGGCCAGCCGGTGGGCGTTGTCCCCGGTCTCGGTATCCCTCTCGGCATCCTTGATCTCGGCTGATGCCTGCAGCCGGTCCTGGCCGCCGTAGTAGCAGACGGTGATGGTTTTCGGGTCAGGTGGGACGAAGCCATTCTGGGTTCGGGTCTTGGCTGTCTTCGGTGGCTGGGTCGGGCAGCCGAGGTGATCGGTGTCGACGAGCTGGAGGCTACGCAGAATCCGCTTCGTCGTCTCCGGGTCACGGGTGCGTACGTCGACCGTGACCCGCCGCGATGGTACCGAGATCCAGCCGGCGTACCGGCCGTCGGGCAGCCGCTTTTCGCCGCGCTGGGCCGGGATCTTGTTGATCGTCGTGGCGGTGCCCGGCGTGTTCCCGCTCGGCTTCGGCGTGTTCCCGCCCGGCTTTGGCGTGTCCTCAATGATCGCGAGCTCCTTGGTCGGCGGCTCCGCGGTGTAGCAGAGGGTTTGCAGGCCCTTGCCGCGAACGACACTGGGGTTGGCGGTCATCCCGCAGCCACTGTCGTTGACCGCCCAGTTGTCGGGTACGGCGATCTGGGCGCCGAGGGAGCTTTCGAGCCGCCAGCCGGGGGGCGGATTAGTGTCGTGTCGTCCGCCGGTGCTGCGGGCTTGGGTGCTTTGATTTTCGATGCCGCGGTTTTCGGTACCGGGGTCGGAAGCAGCCGCGGTAGCGGCCAATACCGCTACGGCGGCTGCGGTGAGGATCCGACTGTGCGGCCGCATGATCGCTCCCGTGGGATCGCTCGTCGTTCGTCGCTCGGCCGTGGCAGTGCCGTTTAGACCATGGTAGGTACGGGTGTCGGCGGTCGGATCGAGACTTCGTAGTGGGACCGGGTAATGCCCCGCGCGTATCGGTGGAACGGTGCGCTAGGCTGTACCGGCTGCCACGGCACGGCTGTGACAGCATCGGGACGTAGCGCAGCTTGGTAGCGCACTTGACTGGGGGTCAAGGGGTCGTGGGTTCGAATCCCGCCGTCCCGACAGACACAGAACGCCGCTGACCTGGGTGAAAGCCCAGGTCAGCGGCCTTCTGTGGGTTCGCTTTGGCTAGCCTCAGCGGTCATTGTCGGATTTCGTCGGGGACCACTTGGGGACCAACTGCACCACCCACGTGCTCGCGGTGACCGGACTGATCCGAGTACGGATGTGCGAGGTGCGGTGCATGCGGCAGTTTGCTAAGACCTTCGTCGCGGTTGTTGCGTTCGGTGCCACGGTGGTCGGCGCGTATGTCGGTGCACTCGCAGTCAACCTACTGTGGGCCGCAAACATTCAGGACCGCGTCGTTGGGTGACCGTTCCTAACGCGGTGTGATTGGCCGGCGAGGGTCGTCCGGCAGGCCGGGGTGTCAGGTAGGCGCGGGGATGGGTGGCATCCAGGGACGGCCGCGGATCGCGTCGCGGATCGCGGTCAGGACGTCCGCGCCGTGTTTGACGACGGTGGAGATGTAGCCGCGGACGGCGTACCGGTCGGCGGTGACCGGGGAGTGTCAAGTTAACGGCTGATCTTGGTTGTTGAGGTGGTCAGTGATTGGTCGGAATGAGGCGGCCTTCGAACTTCCCAGATCAGAGGGCACTTTCTCGCTCCCGGCCCACCGCCCGCAGCCAACCTTCATGAAGCCCCGAGGCTAGCGCGGTGCTGCTGTCGTTGGCGCTGTCGTTGGCGCTGGCGCTGGCGCTGGCGCGTGGCCGGGCCTCGTGGTCCCTTCGTTGCTCAGGTCACGGCCAGTAGTCGGGGGTCCGACCGCGGCATCCCATACGAACGGAAGAGGTGATGCCGGGCAACGCCCTCAACGTGTAGATTGTTTTCAAAACATCGTTGTTATGGGTGGCGGTGCTGGGAGGTGCGGTGAAGTTCGGGTTGTCGCTGGTTGGGCTTCGTCCCAGGTGGTATGCCGAGGTCTCCCGACGTGCGGAGGAGAACGGCTTCGAGTCGGTATGGTTGGGTGAGCACCTCGTGCTGCCCGCCGAGGTGCCGTCGACATACCTCTACTCTGATGACGGGTTGCCACCCATCCGTCCAGACACGCCGCTCTACGATGCGTGGGTCATGCTCGCCGGTGTGGCCAGCGTCACCAGCAGGATTCGCCTCGGCACGAACGTGTACATACTCCCGTTGCGTCATCCGCTCGTCACGGCCCGCTCGGTCATCAGCTTGGACCGGCTGTCCGGCGGTCGGGTCACGTTGGGCGCCGGCGTAGGCTGGTTGGCCGATGAGTATGTCGCGGTCGGCCAGAGCTTCCACGACCGGGGCAGTCAGATGGACGAGATAATTCCGTTGCTGCGCACGCTTTGGACGGCCGATGGGCCGGTCGAGCATCATGGCGGGCATTACCACTTCGGGCCGGTGGTGTTCTCTCCCAAGTCGTTACAGAAGCCCTGCATCCCGATCGAGGTTGGTGGAACGAGCATGCGGGCGATGCGGCGGGCGGCGCGACTTGGGGATGGCTGGATCGAGCTGGGTTCCAAGGATCACCGGCAGTTGAGCGAACGGATCGCAGCGGTCCAGGAGGAGCGGGCAGCCGCGGGTCGCACGCACCTTCCCTTCGAGATCACGTCCGGCTTTGCCCAGGATCTCGCTGGCGTCGAGGCATGCGAGCAAGCGGGGGTCACCCGAGTCGTTGTTCAGTCTCCGCAAGATGTCGCCCTGTCCACTCTGGACGAGGTGCTCGCCTGGCTGGACGACTACGCCGCATCAGTTGTGGTGAAGTGGTCCTCGGGGCGGGGGGACAGTCAACGGTGACCGGACCGCGGCGTAGCGGGTAACAGATGGCAGACAGCGACGTGAGCCGCCTGATCGGGCTGTTGACCCTGGAGCGGGAGGGTACCGACGTCTTCCGGCCGACGTACTACCCGCAGACCGGGCTCAGCTTCGTCTTCGGCGGGCAGCTGCTGGCGCAGTCGCTGCGGGCGGCCGCTGCGACCGTTAACGCAGACCGACCGCCGCACTCCTTGCACGCG
>JAOPWA010000509.1 GCA_025965915.1 Dactylosporangium sp.
CCTTGCAGCAAGCCCGACGGCGAGGAGACTGACCATGGGCAAGGCGGCAGTGATGCTGTTGTCGGTGGTCCTGTTCACCGCGGGCGCGACGATCGTGCTGGCGACCGCCGTGTCGGCGGTGCAGACCCTGGTGGTGCCGAGGGCGACTCCGATGCTGCTCACCCGCTGGGTGTTCCGCGGCGTACGGGTG
Source organism: Dactylosporangium sp. (assembly GCA_025965915.1). Classification (GTDB taxonomy): domain Bacteria; phylum Actinomycetota; class Actinomycetes; order Mycobacteriales; family Micromonosporaceae; genus Planosporangium. Next base: position 191 of record JAOPWA010000509.1, read on the forward strand.
CCGTTCAACCTCCGCGGCAGGCACACCAAGGACTACTTCGAGCAGGAACGTGCCATGGCGCTGTACGGGCCGCTCAGCCTGCTCAGCCTGGCGGCAGCCTGGCTGGGCATCATCGGCTCCGGCTACGTGCTGATGTACTGGGCGCTCGGCGTCCGCCCGCTGCGACAGGCCTTCACCCTGAGCGGGTCGTCGATGTTCACGCTGGGCTTCGCCGTGCCCAAGGATCTCCCGACCACCGCCCTGGCGTTCTCGCAGGCTGCCTTCGGCATCGGAGTGCTCGCCCTGCTGATCAGCTACCTGCCCTCGATCTACGCGTCGTTCTCGCGGCGCGAGGCGACCGTGGCCGGGCTAGAAATCCGGGCCGGGTCGCCGCCGTCACCGGCCGAGCTGCTCATCCGCCACACCCGCATCCATGGACTCGATCGACTGGAGGAGATATGGCGGAGCTGGCAGACCTGGTTCACCGACATCGAGGAGACCCACACCTCGGTCCCGGCGATCGTCTACTTCCGCTCACCAGACCCGAGACGTTCCTGGGTGACCGCGGCAGGCGCGGTGCTCGACTCGGCCTCGATCACCGCCTCCACACTGGACCAGGGACGCTCGGTCGAAGCGCAGCTGTGCATCCGGGCCGGCTACATCGCCCTGCACAAGATCTCCACCTTCTTCGGCATCCCGTTCGACCCGGATCCGCACTGGCCCGACCACCAGATCTCGGTCGCAAAGAGCGAGTTCGAGGAGGTCTACGACGAACTCGCGCGCGAAGGGGTGCCGGTCAAGCCCGACCGGGAACAGGCCTGGCGGGATTTCGCCGGCTGGCGGGTCAACTATGACGCTGTACTGCTCGCCCTCGCAGCGTTGACGGTGGCACCGCCGGCCAAGTGGTCATCGGACCGATCGCCCGCCTTCCCCCAACTGGCCCCGCTCACCCGCAGACGCAACTGGCCCGGCCGCTGACCGCTCGACGAAGACCAACGCGGCCTGGTACGGACACCTACGTTTGTACGCACACACGGCGGCCTTTCCGACACCCGATCGACCGTTCACGGCGCGAGGCGTGCGGTGCTGCCGAGAAGAGTGTGCGCGAGCATCGGTCACCGTGCCGGCGCCCAGCATTGCCGTCTCGCCGACGATCCCCGCCTTGGTCTCGGTGACTTTCGTCGCGATCAACAGCGGGTAGGCCCGCGCATCGCCGAGCACAACCAGGGCCGGGCGGTGGCCGCGGTCCGGGGCTACGGTGACGGGATGGGCGACGAGTTGGCCCCGTTGACGATAGGTGTTGCCGAGGAGGCGCTCGACGATTTGCAGCGGCGCCTGACCCGCGCCCGGTGGCCCGAGCCGGCGACCGTGGCGGACTGGAGCCAGGGCGTGCCGGTGGACTGGCTCCGCGACCTGTGCGAGTACTGGGCACACCGGTACGACTGGCGGCCCCTCGAGGCACGGCTCAACGCGCTGCCCCAGTTCACCACCGAACTGGACGGCGTTGACGTCCACTTCGTACATCTCCGGTCACCCCACCCGGACGCGCTGCCGCTGATCCTGACGCACGGCTGGCCGGGCTCGGTGGTGGAGTTCCTCGACGTCCTCGATCCGCTGGTGGACCCTGTCGCACACGGCGGCGACCCGGGTGACGCCTTCGACGTGGTGTGCCCGTCGCTGCCCGGCTTCGGGTTCAGCGCGAAGCCGGCGGAGCCCGGATGGGGGCCGGCGCGGATCGCACGGGCGTGGTCGGTGCTTATGGCCCGCCTCGGGTACGAGCGGTTCGGCGCCCAGGGCGGCGACTGGGGATCAGCCATCACGACGGCCCTGGCGACCCAGCAGCCCGAGCGCCTGGTGGGCATCCACCTCAACTTCGTGCCGCCGGGTACCCGTGATCAGTCCACAACGGATGACCTGACCGACTTCGAGCGGCAGAGCCTGGCCGACATCGGCTACCACCTGGAATGGGGCAGTGGCTACGCGCTCCAGCAGGCGACCCGCCCGCAGACCTTGGCCTACGGGCTGGCCGACTCTCCGGTGGGACAGTGCGCCTGGATCGCCGAGAAGTACTGGGCCTGGACCGACCACGACGGCGATCCCCTCGAAGCGCTCAGCCGCGACCAGATGCTCGACAACATCAGCGTCTACTGGCACACCTCGACGGCCGCGTCCTCCGCCCGGATCTACTGGGAGGACGGCTTTGCCCGGCCGTCCGGCCGTGGTGCGCGCCGCCAGCCTGAGCCGCTGGCCGTGCCGGTCGGCGTTTCGGTCTTCCCGCGCGAGATCTTCCGGCCGTCGCGGCGCTGGTGCGAGCGGTCCTACCCCGACCTCCGCTTCTACGACCAGCCCGACCGCGGCGGCCATTTCGCCGCCTTCGAACAGCCGGAGATCTTCGTCGACCAGGTACGGCGGGCCTTCCGGTCGATGCGCTGACCCGGCGCCCTCGCCACCGGCTGTGAACTGTCGCGGTCAAAGGCGGCGGTACATGCCTGAGCACCCGATCCCCGCACCGCGTCGCACGCCTTCGCCGAATGGCCTTCATCACCCATCCGCTTCTGGCACCCCTCTATGTCATCGCATCAAGAGGCTGCGGAGAGGTGTTCTAGGGTCGGGCTCGGCGGGTCCGGGAAGTGACTGCTCCGAAGAGCTGACCTCGGGGATTAGGTCAGCCGCGCAGAGCCTGTTCGCGCGATTCGCTTGATCGTTACGAGGGAGATTTCGCTCCGCGACGGGTTTGGGTGGCAGCCCCGGGGAAGGTCCACTACGTCGTGGCCGGCCGCCGTCCCTGATCCAATCTGGTCGAAGGGGATGCGTCTTGAGACTCGTCGTTGATCTCACGCGCTGCCAGGGGTATGCGCAGTGTGCCTTCGCCGCGCCGGACGTGTTCCGGATGCACGGGGACGAGGCGCTGTGGTACGACCCCGAGCCCAGCGACGTGCAGCGCGAGCAGGTGCTCGCGGCGGCGGCCGCCTGCCCGGTACAGGCCCTGCGGGTCGAAGGGATGGACCTGCACGACGCCAGACCTGCGACCACGCCGGCCCACGGTGGCGACGGCGACACCTTCAGGCGCACCGGCCGGATCGTGATCGTCGGCGCCTCGCTCGCGGGCGTGCGGGCCGCGGCAACGCTGCGGCGGGAGGGCTTCACCGGTTCGTTGACGTTGATCGGGGACGAACCCTATGAGCCCTACGACCGGCCGCCGCTGTCCAAGCAGGTCCTCGACGGGTGGGTGCCGGCGCAGCGCACCGACCTGCCCCGCCCGGGTGATCTCGACGCGCAGTGGCGACTGGGCGTACCCGCGACCGAGCTGGACCTGGCCCGAAAGCGAGTCCGACTGGCCGACGGCGAGGAGATCGGGTTCGACCGGCTGCTGATCGCCACCGGCGTACGGGCCCGGCCCTGGCCCGACCCGGCGGAGGCCGCACTGGACGGTGTGTTCGTGCTGCGTGGCCGCGACGACGCCGCCGGCCTGCAACAACGGCTGGCCGCTGGGCCGAACCGGGTGCTGGTCATCGGCGGCGGGTTCATCGGGTCCGAGGTCGCGTCCGACTGCCGCGACCTCGGCCTGCCGGTGACCGTCGCCGAACGGGGCCCGGCCCCGCTGGTCGGAGCGCTCGGGCGGGTGGTCGGCGCGATCGCCGCGGACCTGCAGCGCGACCATGGCGTCGATCTGCGCTGCGGCGTCACGGTCACCGCCCTGGAGGGAGACGCCGGCGGCCGACTGCGCCGCGCTCACCTGTCCGACGGCACCGCGCTCGACGTCGACGTGGCCATCGCCGCGCTCGGCAGCGTCCGCAACGTCGAATGGCTCCAAGACTCCGGACTCGCAGCCGGACCGTGGGGAGTCGCCTGCGACGCGGGCTCGCGGGCCTTCACCGTCGACGGCATGGTCACCGACGACATCTTCGTGGCCGGAGACGTGGCGCGCTTCCCGCACCCGCTCTACGACTTCCAGTTCCTCGCCCTCGAGCACTGGGGCAACGCGGTCACGCAGGGCGAGATCGCCGCCCACAACATGATCAGTTCCCAGACCGACCGCTGGCCGCACCTGGCCATACCCAACTTCTGGTCCACCCAGTTCGGCATCGAGATCAAGTCCGTGGGGGTTCCCACGTTCGCCGACGAGGTCGCCATCGCACAGGGCTCGACCGCGGACCGCCGGTTCATCGCCGTATACGGCCGCCGGGGCCGCATCACCGCCGCGGTCGCCTTCGATCAGGCGAAATGGCTGGAGTTCTACGAAGGTCTGATCGAGCGGGCGGCCCCGTTCCCGCCCGAGTTCCGCGCCGTCGACCGGCCCGACGGGCGGCGACCCGTACCGGCGGAGATCCCCGATCAACCCGTACTCATCCAGCAGGCCACGGTCGTGGTGACCGGCCACGATCCGAGCGAACGGCGCGCCCACTTCGTCGATCTGGGGCGCTGACACAAGCCCCAAGCCCGCACAGCCCCGGAAGGGTCGCCATGGCACCGGCCAGCATCTTCGACCAGATCCTCGACTACACCAACCGCGCCAACCCCTACCCGCTGTACGCGGAACTGCGCCGTACCCCGGTCAGCCGCGCCGACGACGGCAGCTACGTCGTCAGCACCTACGCCGAGATCGTCGCGCTGCTACACGATCCCCGGGTCAGCTCGGACCTACGCAACCGGGCCGACTACGCCGAGGCCGGCGACGAGGAGGGTGCGTCCGGGCTGCCACCCAGATTCATCGCCCTCGACCCACCCGAACACGACCGGGTACGGCGACTGCTGACCCGACACTTCGGGCCGCCGCACGACCCCGACCGCATCGTTGGCATGCGCCCCGATCTGGTCGAGATCGTAAGCGGCCTGATCGACGACTTCGCCGGCCGCAACCGGATCGACCTCGTCGACGACTTCGCCTACCCCTTCCCGGTCACGGTCATCTGCCGGCTGCTCGGAGTGCCCCGCGAGGACGAGCCACGCTTCCACGTGTGGGCCGACGCCGTCATCGAAGCCATCGACCCCACCACCGGCGACTTCGCCACCCGCACACGCCGCCGCGAACAGGCCTTCGCCGAACTGGGCCGCTACCTCGGCGAACTGGCCGACACCCGCCGTGACCAGCCCGGCGACGACATGCTCTCCGAGCTGGTCACCGACGACGGCCCGGAGGGCCGGCTGTCGCGGGAAGAACTGATGACCAACGCCGCGCTACTGCTGATCGCCGGCCACGAAACCACCGTCAACCTCATCACCAACGGCATGCTCACGCTGCTGCGCCACCCCGACGTCCTGCAGCGCCTGCGCCGCCAACCCGACCTGGCCATCCGCGTGGTCGAGGAGCTGCTGCGCTACGAACCACCGGTACAGTTCCTGTCCAACCGCGTCGCCCTCGCCGACATCGACATTGCCGGCACCACCATCCCCCGCGGCGCACCGATCACCCTCGTCCTGGCCGCCGGCAGCCGCGACCCCGACCACGTCCCCAACCCCGACCGGTTCGACCCCGACCGGCAGTACAACGAACATCTCGGCTTCGGCGGCGGCATCCACTACTGCTTCGGCGCCCCCCTCGCCCGGCCGGAAGCCCAGATCGCCCTGACCGAACTCGCCCGCCGGCTGGAAAACCCTCGGCTGGTCGTCGACCCGCCCCCGTACCGGCCCAACCCGTCACTACGCGGCCCCCGGCACCTACCGGTCACGTTCGACAACATAGCGCCGGCACCAGCCGCGCGAGGCCGCGACCACCGGACAGTCGAACGGCAACTGCACCACGCGTGACCGGTCCAAACAGGGGTGGTGCAGCCCGACGCCCAAGACGCCAACCACGACCGCCGGCCGGAACCTCAAACCTTACAAACGGGAGATCTGACTGGCCGGTACGACCGGCAGGCAAAGGGCAGTCACGGTCGGGGCGGCGCTGTTGCGTTAAGCCATCGCGCGATCTTGACGCCGCAGATTTTCCGCCACGAGGTTGAAGACAGGCGGCAGGACAGCCATCAGTCGCCGAAAACTCCCGACAATAGGACCGCTTTGTCCCGATCGTATAGGCCGAGCTTGAGCGGTCGAATTCGATCTCGCAAGAAGTTCTGCGACCAGTGATCTTGAAGATCGCTTAATGCAACAGCGCCCTACGGGCTTCGGCAGCCTGAGCGTGTCGGGCTCGAAAATTGAGTTTCGGCTACGCCGCCTGCGAATACTCGTTGATCAAGCCACCGAGGATTGAGCGTCGCTGCACCCGCCGCCTCAGGTCTACGACCTGAGGCGGCGGGTTCGGTGGCTGCTGGTCCAACGAACGATGTGGACGGTGGCCGTTGTAGTGGCGCGTGTACTCGCTGAGGACCGCCGCCAGATGTCGCTCGCCGACGATGAGTATCCGGTCGGTGCATTCGGGGCGTACGGTGCCTACCCAGCGTTCGGCGAATGAGTTCGCCCGGGGTTGTGGGTGCCAGAAAGTCGGTGACCTCACGCGGCCTGCGAGTATTCGCCGATCAAGCCGCCGAGACGGTCGCGCCTCACTACCCACCTACCGGCCAGGGCGACCGGCGGTTGGGCCGG
>JAOPWA010000510.1 GCA_025965915.1 Dactylosporangium sp.
CGCCTGGCCTACCTCGCTGTGACGAACACATTCGCGCTGCTGCGTCTCCTGCCCATGAGCGACCGTGACAAGGACATCGAGATCCTCGCCCCGCGCCCACCAGCTCCTCATCCTGCAACGCCAGGTCGGCACACCCGCGTTCACCGACACCGATCGCCTAGTGCTCGCCGGCCTGCTCCACCGCCTCCCCAGGCAGCAGCTATGCCAACTCCTGCTGCTCGTACGGCCGGACACGGTCCTGCGCTGGCATCGTGACCTGATCAAGCGGCGCCACGCCGCGACCTGCGCGCCGAAGCAGCGCGGACGCCCGCCCACGGTCCACTCGATCCGCGCCCTGATCCTGCGCCTGGCCCGTGAGAACTCCTCATGGGGTACCGCAGAATCCACGGGGAGCTCGCGGCCTTGGGCATCAAGGTCGCCGCCTCGACCGTCTGGGAGATCTTGCGGGAGCACGGCATCCCGCCCGCGCCGGAACGGCAGAGCACGACCTGGGCCGACTTCCTGCGCAGCCAGGCCCACGCGCTGCTGGCGTGCGACTTCTTCGAGACCCGCACGCTGACCGGGGCGCGCCTGTACGTCTTCGCGGTGGTCGAGCGCGCCACCCGACGCATTCGGATCCTGGGCGCCACCGCACAGCCCACTGCGGGGTGTGTGGTGCAGGACCGCACCCTCATATGGGACCAGCGCCATCTGCTCCACGCCCTGCGCGAGTTCGAATCGTTCTACAACTCGCATCGGCCGCACCGGACCCTGGATCAAGCCGCTCCGCTGCGCCCGCTGCCCGAACCGATCATCGAGCCAGGGCCGATCCTGCGCCTGGAGTTCCATCGACAAGCTCGGCTCGGCGGAACCCTTCACGAATACCAACATGCCGCTTGAGTAGGGCGGATGATTAATCGGCACCCGCAGGCGTAACACGGCGACTTCATGCCGCAGTACCAGCAGTTCCGCGGTCTTCGCGGCGTCGCCCTTGGTGAGCAGGGCGAGCCAGCCGAACACCTGAGCCATGACCAGATACAGCAGTCGAACCGTCACCAGCGATCGTGCAGCAGTCAGGCAAAATCCCGGTTCACAGCCCGTGCGTCAAGTTCTGGCACAGTACAGGCTTCCAGTCAATTGCCTCAGTGGATCATCGCTGGGGCTCCCGCACGATCGCCGCCGTCGCCTGCCGGATCGTCCAGCAGGGGCGACACCTCGCGCTTGCGGGGCAGGAAGGCGATCGGGATAAACGTGGCCAGTACCAGCGCGAAGCCGACCCAGAATGTCGTGGCAAACGAGTCGGCCACAAATTCCAGGCCGCGCTGGATGACCGACGGGGGCAACGGCAACTGCGCGCCGTGCTGATTGGCGATCGCCGCGCCGGCCTCGGTAATCGGCGCGCCAGTGCGTGGGTCGTTCAGGCCTGGGATCGGGTCCGATCCGTTCAGTCGGCTGGTGAGGATCACCGACATGATCGCGGCACCGATGGAGCCGCCGATCTGCTGGAGGATGTTCGTCAGCGTCGACCCGCGCGCCACCTCGTGGTTGGTCAGCGTCCGCAGCGCTGAGGTCATGATCGGCATCATCGTGCCGCCCATGCCGAGGCCCATGACGAACAGCGAACCGCACAGCAGCCAGTACGAGGTGTCCGTGCCGATCTGGGTGAACGCGAAGAACCCGGCGGCTATGAGCGCCATCGCGAACGGCACGGTACGGCCGATTGGGATCTTGTCGGCCAGGGTGCCAGCGATCGGCATGGTGAGCATCGCGCCGATGCCCTGTGGCGCCATCAGTAGACCGGCGTGCAGCGTGGACTCACCGCGCACCTGCAGGAAGTAGCTCGGGAACAGAAGGCCGGCGCCCATGAACGCGATGATGAACACGAACAGAGAGACCGACGCGATCGTCAGGTTGCGGTTGCGGAACAGCCGCAGATCAAGCAGCGGGTGCCGCTGCTTGAACGAGTACAGGACGAACCCGATCACCAGGACGGCGCCGGCCAGCATCGTCACCCAGACCTTGGTGGCGGTGATCGTCCCGGTCTCCGGCAGCGACGAGATGCCGTAGAGGAACAGAGCGAGACCCGGCGACAGCATCAACATGCCGACGAAGTCGAACGATTCGGACGGTTCGGCAGTGTCCTTCGGCAACGCGACGAGGGCATACACAAGCGCGATCGCGCCGATCGGTACGTTGATCAGGAAGATCCAGTGCCAGCTAGCCGCGTCGATCAGCCAGCCGCCGAGGATCGGGCCGCCGATCGGGCCGAGCAGCATCGGGATGCCGAGGACCGCCATCAGCCGGCCGATACGCTCCGGGCCGGCCGCACGGGTCATGATCGTCATACCGAGTGGCATGAGCATGCCACCGCCCAGGCCCTGCACTACCCGGTACCCGATGAGCTGGCCGATCGAGTCGGCGGTGGCGCAAAGCGCTGAACCGAGCGTGAACAGCAGCAGAGCGAGCATGTACAGCCGCTTGGTGCCGAACCGGTCGGCGGCCCAACCGCTGAGCGGGATCACCGTGGCCAGCGCCAGCGTATAGCCCGTCATGGTCCAGGCGACCTGGGCGTACGTGGCGTTGAACTCGGTCTGGAAGGTCGGCAGTGCGACGCTGACGACGGTGACGTCGAGGATCGACATGAGCGCGCCGAGCACGACCACTCCGGCAATCTTGAGGACCGCGGCGTCGAGCTTGTTGGGCGCCGCGACGGCTTGATTGGTCACATGACTCTCCAGGTCCAGCTGGCTGGTGGCGCGAGGTCGATGCAGTGCATGTCAAGCCACGAAGTCGGAGCGGAAGCCGACGGCCCCATGTGAGCCTCCGGTCGCCAGTTCGCGATGACAGCATCACACGACCTTTCGGCCGCACGGGCTAGCTTCCGCGCAGACGTGATCTGGGTCATGGTCGACTCCCTTCTGAGCTGACATCAGGACCCTGATACAGCTTCCGCATACGACTGCCTACCTTCTTGGCATGAGGGATGTGGTCGGTCATGGGTAAGACCGTCGAAGACGCGCATATTCATCGGTCCGCCCGTGGTGAGGCAGGTCACGTCGGTTGACCGATGACTCCGGTGCCCCTGCCCGGTCTTCTACTCGGAGCTCGGTATCCCCCCGGGCGCACCGACCACCGGCTCGGACCGGCACCCCAGACGGAAAGGTAGGAACACCGTGAGCTTCCAGGCATACCTCGAAAACGCGACCGATGACCCGCTCTGAGGCTGTGTCAGGACCTCCGCGCGTTCGCCGAGCCAAACCGGGCCAGCACGACGGACTCGACGATTCCGACGGTGAAGTACAACAACGTGCTGACGACCGTGAGTACGACCACCGAGGCCCACAGATCGGTGTACTGGAAGGTCGTCCCGTCGTTCAGCATCCGCGAGCCGAGGCCTCGGCCGGTCGCCAGCCATTCGGCGAGCAGCGCACCGACCAGGGCGCCGGGTACGGCGATGCGTGCCGAGGCGAACAACGACGGCATCGAACTCGGCAGCGACACCCGGCGTAACAGTGCGAGGCGCGTGCCGCCATAGGCGTGCACGAGGTCGACCGTGAGCGATGAGGCCGAGCGCAATCCGAAGGTCATGTTTATCAGCGTGGGGAAGAACACCACCAGCCCAGAGATCACGGCCACTGCGGCACTGCCTCGTCCGAACACCAGCACGATCACAGGCGTCATCGCGACGAATGGAATCGAGCGGACGATCAGAGCGACCGGGAGGAAAACCTGCTCGAGCATCCCCGAGAGGGTGAAGGAGATTGCGACGAGCACCCCCACGGCGAGGCCGATGACATATCCGATCAGCGCATCCTCAAGCGTCACACCGAGGCCACCGGCGATCGCCGAGCGGTGCGTGACGGCCGCCGGGTCGGTTACCAGAAACGTCCACACCGCGGCCGGGTGCTTGCCGACCAGCGGGCTGAGCCGGCACACGCGCAGGAAGATCTCCCAGGCCACCAGGACGATCACGATCGTCGTGAGCACCTGCACGAGTGATAGCGCCGCTCTCCCCACCACGCCGGCGCCGCGGCCGGTGCCCGACCTCTCGGCTGTCCGTCCGACGGCCGAGAGATCGTCGGAGCCCACCCGTACCGTGCTCGGGGTCGTCATCGCGGCGCTCCCGAGTTCACCCAGGGCGTCAGCAATCGCCCGGCCAGAGCTATGACGCCGTACGCCGCACCGGCCACAGCGGCCGCGACGAAGGCGATGCCCCAGGTGCGCGCGACGTCCAGCTGCTGCTCGGCGATCGTCATCGAAACGCCCATGCCGCTGTCCACGTTGCCGAGGAACTCGCCGATGATCGCGCCGAGCAGCGCCGCCGGCGCCGCTATCTTCAACGCCGTCAGCACGCCCGGCAGCGCCGATATCACCTGGATCCGGCGCAGCTGCTGCCATCGTCCGCCACCGTATGCTTTGACGACGTCGAGGGTGACGGGATCCGCAGCGCGCAGGCCGACGGTGCTGCCGACGAGCGTCGTGAAGAACACCGACAGCGCCGAAAGCGCGACCATCGGCGTACGCCCGTTGAACGCGACGACCAGGATCGGGCCGACGGCGATGATCGGCATGCAATAGCTCATCAGCCCCAACTGCATGGCGAGGGCCTCGACGGGTGGCACGAGCAGCACGACCGCCGCGAGCCCGATGGCCGCAAGGTTCCCCCACAGGAAGCCCTTGGCTGCTTCCGCGGCTGTCGCGCGCACGTTCGGGCCGTAGAACGACCAGCCGTCGTGCCCGATCTGGCGCAGCACCGCCCAGGGCGTCGGAACGGCTGCGCCGTGGGAGAGCACGGTAACCGCGAGCAGCCACCAGAGCGCGAGGATGGCTGCGACACCGATCACCCCGCCCAGCGCACGGGAATCGGGCCGCCGAATGCGCCCCCGGCCGGCGGGCGAGCCGGCGGGCCCGACATCCGTGGTTGCGGCCATCAGCCGCGGCCCGTCGACTCAGGGCGGCGCTCGAAGAGCCGCGCCGACAAGTAGTCGTGCAGCTCGTGGAACTCCGCCGTGCGCTGCACCGCTGGAGTGCGAGGCCGGGCCAGCTCGATGGGGACGACCTCGACGACCCGACCCGGCCGGGCGCTCATCACCGCCACGTAGTCGGACAGGAACACCGCCTCGCTGATGCTGTGCGTGACCATCAGCGTCGTCGTCCTCCGCTGCGCCCACACGCGAAGCAGCTCGATGTTCATCCGCTGCCTGGTCATGTCGTCCAGCGCGCCGAAGGGTTCGTCCAGCAGCAACACGCGCGGTTCGACGACCAGCGCGCGGGCGATCGCGACTCTCTGCCGCATACCGCCGGAGAGCTGTGCTGGCCGCGCGCCGCGGAAGTCGCCCAACCCGACGAGCTCGATCAGCTCGTCGATCTTCGCCTGGTCGGCCTTCATCCCGGCAACGTCGAGCGGCAAGCGGATGTTGCTCGCCACCGAACGCCAGGGCAGCAACGCTGAGTCCTGGAAGGCGATGCCGAGGTGATGGCGCCGCACCAGTTCCGACGGTGACTCGCCATGCACCGCGGCACTGCCGGAC
>JAOPWA010000518.1 GCA_025965915.1 Dactylosporangium sp.
GGCGATGCGGCATGGCTGCGGCTTTCGGGAAGGGCCGCTGCGGATGCTTGACGCGGTCGGTCTGGACACCGCGGTCGACGCGCTGTGGGCGTTGTACCGCCGGCGCGGCCAGACCGACGGCGCCCCGACCCTCCTGCTGCGTCGCATGGTCGCCGCTGGGCTGCTCGGGGAGGCTTCCGGGCGGGGGTTCCACGCCTACCGGGCCGCGCACTCCGCGGAGCTCGCCACCCCGGCCCGGCGCCCCGAGACCCACCGGGGCATACCGCACCCCGTCCGCCGGGTCGGTGTCGTCGGTTCCGGGACGATGGCGACCGGGATAGCCGAGGTCTTCCTGTGCGCCGGCTACCCGGTGCTGCTCGTCGGGCGTACGCCGGACAAGAGCGCCGCGGCAAGGGACGCCGTCGAGGGGAGCCTCCGGAGTCGTGGCCTGACCGGTGACGAGATCGCCGACGTCATGGCGCGCTGTTCCGTCGCGACGGCGCTGACCGCACTCTCGGAGTGCGATCTCGTGGTCGAGGCGGTCGTCGAGGACCTCGCCGTCAAGCGGGCCCTCTTCGCCGCTCTGGACCGGGTCTGCCGGTCCGGCGCGATCCTCGCGACGACCACGTCGAGCCTGCCCGTCATCGAGTGCGCGATGGCCACCTCACGCCCCGAGGACGTCATCGGCATGCACTTCTTCAACCCGGCGCCCGTGATGAACCTGGTCGAGGTGGCATCGACGGTCCGTACCTCCGACGACACCCAGGCCACCATCCTGGCGGTCTGCCACCGGCTCGGCAAGCAACCCACCGCGTGCGCCGACCGTACCGGCTTCCTGGTGAACGCGCTGCTGTTCCCCTACCTCAACGACGCGCTGCGCCTGGTGCAGGACGGGATCGTGGATCCCGCCGCGCTCGACACCGCCATGCGGGCGGGTTGCGGCTTCCCGGTGGGTCCGATCCGGCTGGTCGATGTCGTCGGCGCCGATGTGACGCTGGCGGTGCTGCGCCGGCTTCGCGAGGAGTTCGGTCGCCCCGAGCTCGAACCGGTGGGCCTGTTACGGGACCTGGTAGCCACCGGGCACCTGGGGCGGAAGGCCCGACGCGGCGTCCGCGAGTACCTGCGTTCGCGAGGTCCGGCGCCCGCGGCCGCCGCCGCCACGGTCGAGGAGGCGGTGGCATGACCGGCCCGTCCCCCCGGATCGTCTTCGCCGACGTCGACGAGACGCTGATCACGGTGAAGAGCATGATGCGGTTCCTCAGGCATCACCTGGACCGCACCGATGGCGGCAGGCACGAGTACGACCGCATCGAGGGCACGCTGAATCGCCTGGCCGAGTCGGGGACGCCGCGCACGGAGCTCAACCGGCTCTACTACCGCGCCTTCGTGGGTCAACCCGTCGAGACGGTCATGCGCCACGGACGGGAGTGGTTCGACCGCGAGCTGGTCGGTGGCCGACTCTTCCACGAACCCGTCCTGGCGGCGTGTCGGGCGTACCGGGAGCGAGGCGCCCGGATCGCGCTGGTATCCGGTTCGTTCGACCCGTGCCTGGCACCGATCGCCGAGCACGTGGCCGCGAGCTGGACCCTGTGTGGCGGACCCGTGGCCGCCGACGGGATCTACACCGACGAGCTCCTCCCCACGGTGATCGGGCCAGGCAAAGCCGTCGCGGTCCGGCGCCTGCTGTCGGCTACCGGCGTCGACGCGGCCGAGTGCGTCGCGTTCGGAGACCACGCCTCAGACCTTCCGATGCTGCTGGCGGTGGGCTCGGCCGTCGTGGTCGGCGACGACCCGGTCCTCGTCGAACAGGGGACCCGGCGCGGCTGGCAACGGCTACCCGGCGTCCTGTCTCGCCCGCAATCCGATACACCGCTCACGACCGCAGCCGTCGCTGCCCTGGAGGAACACCGATGAGGTTGGGTGAAGGACTCGGCATCCGCGCGGTCCGCGCGTGGTTACCGGCCACCGTCGAGACCGCGGACGAGGCCGTGGCGCAGGGTCGACTGTCCGAACAGGAGCTGTCGGAGGTGGGCGTGACCACGCTTCCGGTCGCGGTCGACCTCGCCGCACCGGAGATGGCGGTACGCGCCGCCGAGCAGGTACTCAAGGCCAGCGGCGCGGACGCGTCCAGGCTCAGCCTCGGGGTACACGCGTGGATTCACCACCAGGGGCACGACTTCTGGTCGCCCGCGCACTACATCCTGCGTGAGCTCGGTGCCGGGGCGTGCGAGGCGGTGGGGGTCCAGACGATGTGCAACGGCGGCGCCACCGGTCTCGACATCGGCGCCGCCCGGCTGCTGGCCGATCCCGACGCCGACCTGGTGCTGGTGACGACGGCCGACCGGTTCGACTCCGCGTCGTTCGACCGCTGGGCGGCCGACTACGGGGTGTACTACGGGGACGGAGCCACCGCGACGCTGCTCGCCCGGCGCGACGACGCGGCCGACGACCTGACCCTGTTGGCCCTCACCACCGCCACCGTTTCGTCGGCCGAGCGGCTGCACCGCGGGCGGGACGCCTTCAGCCCGTCGCCACGCTGGCACAGCAGCCGCATCGACGTGAAGCGCACCAAGAAGGCGTTCCTCGACGAGTTCGGCGTGAACGGGTTTTACGGGGAGGTGCACGCGGCGCTGCGCACGATCGTCCTGACGGCGTTGGAGCAGGCCGGGCTCAGCCCGGACAATCCGCGGATCCGCTACGTCACCCTGCCGCGGGTGGGCGCGAAGACCCGCCGTGAGACCTACCTGCCGGCTGTGCAGCGGTTGACCGGCGCCGAGGTGCTCGATCTCGGAGTGGCCACCGGCCACCTCGGCGCGGGCGACCTGGCGGCCAACTGTGCCGCGCTCGTGGCGGAGAAGCTCGTCGAGCCGGGACAGATCGCCCTGGTGATCAGCGCGGGAGCGGGCTTCAGCTTCTCGTGCGCGGTAGTCGCGCGGCCCGACGCGACCGGGCGGTCCACCGCATGACCGGGCCGATCTTCTCCCACCGCTCCACGCGGCCGGACGTCCTCATCGTCGGGGCCGGGCCGGTCGGCCTCGTGCTTGCCTGCGAACTCCTCAGCCAGGGTGTCGTGGTCCGCGTCGTGGACACGGCGCCGACGCGACCGAAGCACTCGCGCGCCGCGATCGTCTGGCCGCGCATCCTCGAACAGCTGCGCCGGATCTCGGTTGCCCAGACCATGGTCGAGGCGGGGCACCACATCGACGCGGTGGCCTACTACTCCGAACGCCGCCCGCTCGGCGAGGTGTCGATGGCCGCGATGTCGGGCACGCCGTACCCGTTGGGGCTCACGATCCCGCAGGACGTGACGGAAGCGATTCTGACCGAGCGGCTGTGCCAGCTCGGCGGTGAGATCGAACGGGGCACCACGCTGGAAGCGGTGAGCCAGGACGGCCCGTTGGTGCGGGCACTGCTGCGGCGATCCGACGGTGCCACCGAGGGCCTCACGGTCCCGTGGCTGGTCGGCGCCGACGGCGCCCACAGCACCGTACGCAAGCTCCTGGACATCCCGTTCGACGGTGACGCTCCGGAGATCACCTTCGCCATCGCGGACGCGCCGGTCGACGGCGGCCACTCGATCCGGCGGCTGCACTACTTCTACTCGCGGGCCGGCGCGTTCGGGTTGGCGCCGCTGGGTGATCGGCTGTTCCGGATGGCGGTCAGCATCCCGCCTCGAGCGGCGGACTCCGAGCCGCCCTCGCGCGAGCTCTTCCAGGAACTGCTGACCGCCCGGGGATTCGGGCGGGTCGGGCAGCTCGGATGGAGCAGCGCTTTCACCCTCCGCTGTCGAACCGCGCAGCGGTTCCGGGTGGGACGGTGTTTCCTGGCCGGCGACGCGGCGCACATCATGAGCCCGGCCGGCGGGCAGGGGATGAACACCGGCATCCTCGACGCCGTCGACCTGGGGTGGAAGCTCGGCGGCGTCATCCGGGGTGCGCTCTCCACCCGCGTACTGGACAGCTATGAGCAGGACCGACGTCGGGCCGCGCTGCGCGTCACCCGGACCACGATCCGGCAGACCCACTGGGGCCTGTGGAACAGGCCGGTGAAGATTGCCGCCAGGGATCTCGCATTCCGCCTGGCCTACCGCACCGGAGTGGTCCAGCGCGTTGGCGCGCCGTTGATGGGGCAGCTCAGCGTGGGCTACGGGCGGTCGGCGACGCTGCGCGACCTGCTCACCCCCGGCCGGCCGAGAGTGGGCGACCGAGTGGCGGCTTTCGTGGCCGACAGCGGTTCCGCCCCGGACCCCCGCTGGCCGGTCATCGCGCGGGACGACCTGACCGTACTGCTGTGGCCGGGGCGCCGCCGCCCAGAGCCCTGGTCCCGGTGGCGAGAGCGGGTCGTGGCCGCCCTGCCGGTCGGCGTCCCCGTGGCCGACCTTGGCGCCGGTCAGCCCGGCAGGTTGACGTCGACCCTCGGCACCTTGCCCGCGGTCCTCGTCGTAAGACCGGACGGGCACCTGGCCGGATCGATCCCGTTCGGCGATGTCACCGGACTCGCCGGACTGGTGTCGGCCTGGCGCGCCTCCTGATTCGTCTCCGTCCAATTCCTCATCACAGAAGGACATTCCATGAGCCCCAACCCGCGCGGCGGGCGGTACTACGCCGCCCTGACACTGCTCGCGGCGTGCCTCGTCGCCATCCTCCTGCCTACCTCGATCACCGGCACCTCCGTGGCGCTCCCGGCGATCGGTGCCGACCTGCACAGTGACGTGGCCGGCCTGCAATGGGTCATCAACGCCTACAACCTGACCTTCGCCAGCTTCCTGTTGGCCACCGGGTCGCTCTCCGACATCATCGGCAGGCGCCGGCTGTTCATCGGTGGAATGGCCCTGTTCGCCGCGTGCTCGTTGGCGGCCGGGACGGTACACAGCACTACCGTGCTGGACATCGTGCGCGGTTTCGCCGGTGTCGGCGCCGCCGCGGCGGTGACCAGTGGAAGCGCCGCCATCGCCCACTCGTTCGACGGCCATGCCCGTACCAGGGCCTTCGGTCTGTACGGCACGTGCTTCGGGGTGGGCATCGCCTTCGGTCCCATGATGGCCGGGTCGCTCACCAGTGGCTTCGGCTGGCGCTGGTTCTTCCTGGTGCAGGCCCTGGTCGGGGTCGTCATCCTCGCGCTGGCGGTGACGATCTCGGAGGGCCGCAACCCGGGCCCGGTCACGGTCGACTGGGCCGGCACCCTCACGTTCACCACGAGCCTGTTCCTGCTGACCCTGGGCCTGATCGAGGCACCCCAGCTCGGGTGGTCCCACCCCGTGGCGGTGCTGTCCTTCCTCGGGTTCGCCGTGTTGCTGGGCGCCTTCGTACTGGTGGAGCAGCGGCAACGGCAGCCGATGTTCGACCTGTCGCTGTTCCGCAAGCCGCACTACGTGGCGCTGTGCCTGACCCCGGTGGCACTGGCCTTCGGCTTCGTCGCGCTGCTGGTCTTCCTGCCCTCTTACTTCATGGCGGTGAACAACATGCCCGCGCGGGACGCGGGGTTCGTCCTGTTGCTACTGACGGCGCCGACCCTGGTCATGCCCGCGGTCGCGGCCGCCGCCTCCAAGCGGCTGTCCATCCGGTTCCTGCTCGTCACCTGCCTGGTACTGGTCGCGGCGGGGACCGGCTGGCTGACGGTCATCGAGCCTGGAGTCAGCATCCTCACCCTCGCCGGACCGCTACTCACCATCGGCATCGGCTTCGGCATCTCCAACGGGATCCTCGACGGCGCAGCCGTCAGCTCGGTTGAACCGCAGCGCGCGGGCATGGCCGCCGGGATGT
This sequence comes from Dactylosporangium sp., assembly GCA_025965915.1. Taxonomy (GTDB): domain Bacteria; phylum Actinomycetota; class Actinomycetes; order Mycobacteriales; family Micromonosporaceae; genus Planosporangium. Next base: position 5,742 of record JAOPWA010000518.1, read on the forward strand.
TCAACACCATGCGGATCACCGGCGAGGTCGTGGCGATCGCCGCGCTCGGCTCGCTGCTGGTCAGCTTCACCCGGTCGGAGATGACCGCGGCGGTCGGTCGTTCGGGTCAGTCCTACGGCCAGCCGGTCGGCGACCTCGCCAACCTGACCGTGCAGGGCAACCTCGACGGTGCCGCGGCCTTGGTCCCGCAGCCGCTGCGGGCCACGTTCACGTCCCTGGCGCAGTCGGCGTACACCTCGGCGCTCGACCACGTCTTGTGGGTGCTGGCGGCGGTCTGCCTCCTCGCGGTCCCGGCGCTTGTCGTCCTGCTGAGCCCAGCGCGGGCGACCGCCCCCGCTCCCGCCGAGGTCGAGCCGGCCGATGCCGCACTGCTCAGCGATGAGCACACGCCACTGCTCAGCGATGAGCACACGCCACTGCTCAGCGGTGAGCACACGCCCGCCGTCTGAGCGGCCGGTCAACGCCGTCCGACCATCCGTCGTCGTGAACCCCATACAACCCAGTCTGAGGAGTAACACCATGCGTGCTGTCCGGTTCGATGAGTACGGCAATTCCGAGGTTCTCGCCATGGTCGACCTGCCCGAACCGGTGCCGGGGCCAGGCCAGGTGCTGATCGAAGTGGCCCATGCGGGGGTGAACTTCGCCGAGGTGATGTTCCGTCGGGGGCAGTTCCCGGTGGGCCTGCCGCACGTCCCCGGGCTGGAGGCTGCCGGGACGGTCAGTGCTGTGGGGGAGGGCGTCACAGGACTACGGGTCGGCCAGCTGGTGGCCGCGCTGACCTTGGACGGCGGGGGGAACGCCGAGTCCGTCTTGGCGCGGTCGCAGCTGGTGGTGCCCTTGGAGGGCGACCTCGCGCCGCTGGGCACCGCACTGGCCGCCGCGGCTTTGTGCAATGTCACGACGGCGTGGGGCATCCTTGACTCCGCCGCGCGGCTGCGGGCCGGGGAGAGCCTCGCGGTCTACGCCGCGGCCGGGGGCGTCGGGGCGGCGGCGGCGCAGCTCGCCCGCTCGCTCGGCGCCGGGCACGTACTCGGCGCGGTCAGCGACGCCGGCAAGATCCCCGCGGCCGAACGGCACGGCTACGACGTCGTGACCACGTACGACGACCTGCCGGAAGCGGTGGCGGACCGCACCGGTGGCACCGGGGTGGACGTCCTGCTCGACTCCGTCGGCGGCAAGCCGCGGGCCGCCGCGACAGCGATGCTCGCCCCGTTCGGCCGGCACGTCGTCTTCGGCAACGCCGAAGCCGACGACGTCACCTACGACGGCAACGACCTGTGGTTCTCCAACACCTCTCGGGTCGGGTACAACCTCGGCGGGCTGGCGGGCAGCCGGCCGGACCTGCTTCGCCGCCATCTGGAGCACGCGCTGCGCGCCGTGGCGGACGGGGTGGTCCGGGTCGAGCTCACGGAACTGCCGCTGGCCGAGGTCAGGCAGGCGCACCGGCGGCTCGAATCCCGTGCGTCGACCGGCAAGTACATCCTGCGGGTGCGCTGACGGACGGAAGTCCGCGTAGAGAAGAGCGGGGCATGCAGCGGTTCGTCACCACGCGGAGCGGGATCCGGCTGTGGACCGAGACATTCGGCGATTCCGGCGCCCCGCCGGTCTTGCTCATCATGGGTGGAATGGCGCAGGCGATCATGTGGCCGGACGCGTTCTGCCGGGATCTCGCCCACGCCGGACACCTGGTCGTGCGCTACGACCACCGCGACACGGGGCGGTCGTCGTCCCTCGACGCCGAACTGCAGCCCTACGACCTCGATCACCTGGCGGAGGACGCGGCGGAGGTCATCCGCCAGGTGATCGGCGGTCCGGCGCACGTCGTGGGGCAGTCGGCCGGCGGAATGATGGCACAACTGCTCGCCCTGGACACACCTGAGCTGGTGCGCTCTCTGGTGCTGCTGTCCTCGTCCCCCGACGCGAGTGGTGCCCTCCGCCGACCAGCGGCAAGTGAACCCCTCGACGCGGAGCCGGTGGTCATCGAGTACTCCGGACCGCTGGAGTGCCAACCCCCGAGGGCGCCGCAGACGGCGATCGAGGCGCAGGTGGCGGGCTGGCGGAATCTTGTCGGGACGCACGCGCCCTTCGACGAGCCGTACTGGCGGGCGTTGATCGAACGGGCGGCGAGGCGCACGCAGCCGCCCGACACGGCCGGCAACCACGCGGGCGCCCTGAGCCGCAGCCGACCGCGCACCCACCGGCTCGGTGACATCGGTGTGCCCACGCTGGTGATCCACGGCCGGCGGGATCCGCTCCTGCCCATTGAACACGGGCGCGCCCTGGCGGCCGGCATCCCCGGCGCGACCATGGTGGAGATCGATGACCTGGGGCATGTCTTCCCGCCGCAGTGGCTGCCCCGGCTACGCGACCTCATCCTCGGACACCTCGCACCGCTGGAGTCGCCGGTCGGCGGGACTGATCCGTCTGCCCGAAGTGGACTGTCTGTCGGGGGTGGCATCTGTGAGACCACCCACAATGGACTGACGTCTATCCGTCAAGGTCCGACTTGACCGGGTTTATGGCGGCGGTCGACTGCTAGGTTCATGGCGGCACCTGTCACCGAGCCACCGGAGGAGATGGGCGACTCGCCATGGATGCGCACGGGGGTGCAGTCCTGTCTTTCCGCGTTCTCGGACCGCTCGAGGTCACCGTCCACGGACGACCGGCGGCGATCACCGCCGGCAAGCTACGAGTGCTGCTGGCGTCGCTGCTCCTGAGTCCGAACCAGATCGTCTCGGTGGACCAGCTGGCCGAGTGGCTGTGGGACGGCGACGCGATCGCCAACCCGAGGGCCGCGCTACATACCTACGTACGCCGGCTCCGGGAGGCGCTGGACGTACCGGACCTGCTGGAGACCGCGCCCCACGGCTATCGGATTCGCCTCGACGCCGCCTCCCTCGACCTGCTCCGGTTCCGGCAGTTGGCCTCGCAGGCCGATGCCGCGAGCGACATCCGCGAGCGGTCGCGGCTGCTGCGGCAGGCATGGGGACTCTGGCGGGGCCCGCTGCTTGCGGACATCCCATCGGACTCATTGCGCCGCGATATGGGTGCGTCCCTGTCCGAGGAGCGGCTGCAGGTCCTCGAGCACCGCTTCGACGTGGAGATGAGGCTCGGGCGCCACGGCGGGCTCATCAGGGAGCTTCGCGAAGCGGCGATCGACAACCCGCTGCGGGAGGGGTTCTGGGGCCAGCTCATGCTGGCGCTCTACCGTTCGGGCCGGCAGGCCGAGGCGCTCGACGTCTACCAGCAGGTCAGGGGACTGTTGGTGGAGCGGCTGGGCACCGAGCCGATGGAGCCCCTTCGCACCCTCCACCAGCGAATCCTCGTCGCTGATCCCGAGCTGGTGGACCCCGATCCCCAAGCCGTCGCGGCGACGCCGTTGCCGCCGGTGCCGTCCCAACTGCCGCCGGCGGCGGTCGGCTTCGTCGGGCGCGACAGGGAGCTACGCGAGGCCCTGGCCGTCCTCCTGCCGAGCGGGTCGCGAACGGGCGTCCCCATCGTGGTCCTCTCCGGGCCGCCAGGGGTCGGGAAGACCGCGCTGGCGATCCGCGTCGCCCACCAGGTGCGACGCGCCTACCCCGATGGACAGCTCTACGTGAACCTGCGGGGCTACGACCTCGGCCCGCCGCTGGCCTCGACGTCCGTGCTGTCGCAGTTCCTCCGGGCGCTGGGCCTGCCGATCGACCAGATCCCGTTGAGCCTCGACGAGCAGGTGAATCTTTTCCGCTCCCAGCTCGCGGACAAGAAGATCCTGGTTGTGCTGGACAACGCGGCGAGCATGGACCACGTCACGCCACTCCTACCGGGCTCGCCGGACTGCGCGGTCCTGGTCACCAGCCGCCGGCGGCTGGGTGGACTGGTGGTCTCCAACGGAGCCAGGGTCCTCCAGGTGGACATGCTCGACCGGCGCGAATCCCGGCATCTGGTAACGGAGATGCTCGCCGCCGCCGACATCGACGTCACCGTGGAGGTCGCGGACGAGCTCGGCGAGCTGTGCGCACACCTGCCGTTGGCGCTCAGTATCGCGCTGGCGAACCTGGTCACGGTGCCGGGCGCCGATCCGGAGCACTATCTGGCGGATCTGCGCGAGGGCAACAGACTCGCCGCGTTCACCGTCGAGGACGGCGCGGCGAGTGCCGTCTCGGCGGCCTTCTCACTGTCCTACAACGCCCTCGAACCGGCTGAGCGGCAGGCCTTCCGTCTGCTGAGTCTCGTGCCGGGGCCCGACTTCACCGCCGACGCGCTGGCGGCGCTGGCCGATACGACGGTCGCGCGCGCCCGCCGGCTGCTGGACCGGATCGCCACCGCGAACCTTCTCCAGCAGCACGCGCCCGGCCGCTTCCAGTTCCACGACCTCCTCCGCCGGTATGCCCGCGAGCGGATCGAGATCGAGGAAGACGACACGGTCACCGGCCCGGCGCTGGAGCGGTTCGGCTGGTGGTACCTCGCGATGGTCGATGGCGCCGCCGACCTGCTGCACCGGGAGTTCGTCCGACTGCCGTACCCCCGGCCCGGGCCGGTCGGGCAGCCGGGGCCGGGGGACCGGCATCAGGCCATGGCCTGGCTCTTCGCCGAGCGGCCGAACCTCGTCGCCGCCGTCAGGCACTTCGCGCGCAACGAGCCGCGCCACCTCTCCTGGCACCTGGCCGACGGGTTGCGTGGGTACTTCTGGACCGGCCAGTACCGCACCGACTGGTCCGAGTCCACCGCCGCCGCGCTGGCCAGCGCCATCGAAGCCGGAGACGAACACGGCACCGCCGCGATGTACCGGAGCCTGGCGAACCTGCACAACACCCTGGGCGACTACCCCCGGGCGATCGAGTTCCATCAGCAGTCCCTGGCGATCCACCGGCGGCAGGGCCTGGCGGAGGAGACCGCGGCCACCCTGAACAACATTGGACTCGCCTACCTGAGTACCGGCCGCATCGACGAGCTGGAAGCGGTATGCCGGGAAGCACTCACCATCGAAGAACAGCTCGACTCCCGGCGCTGCGAATCCACGACGCTCGGCCTGCTGGGTGCCGTGCACTGGGCTCGCGGAGAGATCGCCTCCGCGATCGACGTCTTCGAACGGTCCCTGCGCATCGCCATCGAGCTGGGCATCCACCACATCGAGTCGTACGGACTGCGCAGCCTGGGGCTCGCCTACTACGAGCTCGGCGAGCTCGACCTCGCGCAGCGGTACTTCGCCCAGGCGATCCAGGTCTCGGAGCGGATCGGCTCCTCGTACGACCGCAGCATCGCCCTCTACGGGCTCGCGTTGACACATCGCGAGGCGGGGGACATCGCCGTCGCGAGGGACTACGCCGAGCGGGCACTCGCCGCCTTCCAGGAGTGCGGTGACCGGACGTACGAGGTGGAAACCATCTGCGTGCTGGCGATGCTCGACGGCGACCAGGGTGAGTGGCGGCGCGGGGCGAGCCGTGCGAGGGAGGCTCTGGCCGCTGCCAGAAAGGTCGACCACCCGGACGGCGTAGCCACGTCGCTCGCCTGGCTCGCGGTGGCCGAACACCGGTCGGGCAGGGTAGAGCATGCCCTGGGGTTCGGCGAGGCCGCCCGGCGCGCCATCCGTGACGGCGTCAATCGCATCACCGAGGGCAAGGTGTGGCTGACGCTCGCGCACCTGCATCTCCTCGCGGGTGACGCCCACGGGTCCGAAGACTGCGCGGCGCAGGCGCTCGCGGTGTGTCGGGACACCGGACAACGTCTCGGTGTGGCACGGGCACTCCAGTTCAGCGCGACCGCCTCGTAACCCGAGGCGGGAAGACAACCCTCGATACTCGGGAGAATCTTGTGACGGCCACGGGGATCATGCCGACCGGACCCACGTCGACGATGTCGACCAGCCCGCTTCGTGGGCTCGCCGCGGCATCGGTGGGCAATGCCCTCGAATACTTCGACTGGACCACGTACGCGGTCTTCTCGCTGATCCTCGCGCCGCGGTTCTTCCCGCACCGCGAACCGTTGACCGCCGTCCTCGCCACGCTGGCCATCTTCGCCGTCGGCTTCCTCTTCCGACCGGTTGGCGGCCTGCTGTTCGGCATATACGCCGACCGCCGCGGCCGGGCCCCGGCGCTGGCCCTGTCCGTGCTGCTCATGGCCGGCGGCAGTCTGCTCATCGCGCTCTCCCCGACGTATTCCGGTGCCGGCCTGCTCGCCCCCGTGCTGCTTCTGGTCGCCCGCGCGGCCCAGGGCCTGTCCGCCGGGGGTGAGGCCGCCGCCATGACGACGTACGTGGTCGAGCGTGCGCCGACCGGGCGTCGTGGCCTCCATGCGAGCGCCATCTTCGCCAGCACCACCGTCGGAACACTCGCGGCCACGACCACCGCCCTGGTGTTGCGGGGCACGCTCGGTGCGGCGCAGCTCGCGGCGTGGGGGTGGCGTGTCCCGTTCGCCCTCGGCGCCCTGGCCGGGCTCTACGGTTTCGTCCTGCGCCGGCGACTGGCCGAGACGCCGACGTTCGAGGGGGTACGGTCCCGTCCCGCCCGCCGGCCGCTGGCGGAGGCGTTCCGCCACAACCGCGCGGCGATGCTGCGGGTGGCAGGCCTCAGCGCGGGCGCCACGGTGACCTTCTATACGTTCTCGATCTACCTGCCCTCGTACGCGCAGCGAGCGCACGGGGTGCCCGCGACCGGGAGCTGGTGGGCCTCGGTCGGCGCCCATCTGGTCTTCATCGCGGTACTCCCGGCCTTCGGGATGCTGTCTGACCGGATCGGCCAGCGGCCCCTACTGGTCGTCTTCGGGCTCGGGTTCGCGGTCCTCATCCCCGTGCTGCTGCGGTTGGTCGGCTCCTCGGCGTGGTCGCTGTTCGCCGTCATGACCGCGGCACTCGTGCTCTTCGCCTGCGGCGCTGTCGCCATGCCCGTGGTCATCGCGGAGTCGTTGCCGCCCGTCGTGCGCTCCACCGGCATCGGGATTCCCTACTCGCTGACTGTCGCGTTGGCGGGCGGCTCGGCGCCGTATCTGATCGAGTTCCTCGCCGCCCGCCACCTCGAGCCCTGGTATGCCGGATATGCCGCGCTGCTGTGCCTGGTCACCGCGGTGACCGCCTTGTCGGCACGCGGCCCGCGGGTAGCGGTGCCGGCGCGGGCCGCGTCCGACTGAGAGCTTGCCCGCGCCGGTCACCGACGCAGTTCGCCGATTGCCTTCCGCGCCGCCCCGATCGTCGACGTGGGGCCGTGGCCCGGCAGGAGGCCGGTGTGGTCGGGCACGACCGCGCAGATCCTCGTCACCGACCCGACCAGTTCGGCGGGGTCGCCGATCGGGTGGACTGCCCGCCCCACGCTGGTCGCCAGCAGGGTGTCACCGGTCAGCACGATGGGACGCTCACCCTCGAGCAGGAAGACGACCGAGCCGAACGTGTGGCCCGGTGCGTGGACGGCGGTGATACTGAGCCCGCCGAGGACCAGCGGCCCCGGGGGCGGCAGCGGGGCGACCTCATCCGGCTCGACGCCGGGATAGCCGCGCAGCACGTCGCGCGGAAAGTCGGCGGGGAGGCCCGCGGTCGGTTGGGTGAGCATGGGGCGGTCCAGGGGGTGCACGTGCACAGGGATCCCGTACTGCCGGCAGACCGGCTCCACATCCCAGGTGTGATCCATGTGGCCGTGAGTCGCCAGGACCGCCTCCGGAACGAGCCGGTGGCGCTTGACCACCTCGGCGATCCGGTCGGATGCTCGCTGGCCGGGGTCGACGATCACGCACGGACCGTTGATGTCGGCGGCGAGAACGTAACAGTTGGTTTCGAAGTCACCCGCGGGAAAGCTTTCGATCAGCATGTGCGTTCTCTCATCCTCCCGGCTCCGACAGGCGGCCGAGTGTCTCAATAGGACCCATGCGGTCCAGTGTCCCGTTGATGAACGTTGATCTTAACGCGCTCTCGGATGTCCGACGGTGGCTGTACGTTGGTGGACGTGACGGGTGCGGCTGGCGCTGTAGACGCCGCAGTCGGGAAGCCGGCTGAGGTGCTGCGCCCGTTCGTGCGCCGGTACCTTGGCTACCGTTACGCGGGTTTCCCGCCCGGCACGCATCTGGGGCTGCCGTCGCCTTACCTCACGATCGTGGTCAGCCTCGGCGCTCCCACTCAGGTCGCCATCGACGCCGACGAGACCCCGATCGGCCACGCCACCTTGGTCGGCGGTCTGCACAGCTCGCCAGTGCTGTTGCCGCACGACGGCGACCAGTTCGGCGTCCAGTTGGACCTCACGCCGGCGGGCGCGCGTGCCCTGCTCGGGCTGCCGGCCGCCGGGATCGCTGCGACCGTCGTCGGGCTCGACCAGATGCTCAGGCCAGCAGCGGCGGAGCTGCCGGAGCGCATGGCGGCGGCGCCCGACTGGCCACGCCGGTTCGCGGTGCTCGACGAGGTGCTGTCCCGGCGTACCGACCGGCTCGACCCTGCGGCCACGGTCCTCGAGTACCTGTGGCATCGCATCGTCAGTTCCGGCGGGTCGCTTCGGGTCGGGGACCTCGCCGCTGAGGTGGGGTGGAGTCGACGGCACCTCGGCGCCAGGTTCGCGGCCGAGTTCGGGTTGAGCCCGAAGGCCGCGGCGCGGATCGTCCGCTTCGACCGGACCAGGCGGCTGCTTCGCGCCCACGATCGGCCGACGCTCGCCGAGGTCGCCACCGTCTGTGGGTACCACGACCAGCCGCATCTCGCGCGGGAGTGGCGACAGTTCGCAGGGGTGGCGCCATCGGTGTGGCTCGCCACCGACGAGCTCTCATTTGTACAAGACGGCAGGGACGAGGGTGAGGCACGCTGAGGCCATGACTGACAACCAAGCCATCATCTGGTCGTCGCTGCGATACGCCGACGCCCGGACCGCCATCCGGTTTCTCGTCGAGGCGTTCGGCTTCAAGGAGACCGCCGTCTACGCCGACGACGAGGGTGGCGTGGCGCACGCCGAGCTGCGCTGGCCGGGCGGGGGCGGCATCATGCTGGGCAGCGCCCGCCCGGACAGCGTCATCGCCGACCTGCCCGCCGGCGTCGGGTCCTTGTACATCGTCACCGACGAGCCGGACGCCCTGTTCGCCCGGGCCACCGCGGCCGGCGCGGCCGTCGTGAAGGGGCTGGCCGACGAGGACTACGGCTCGCGGGGCTTCACCGTGCGTGACCTCGAGGGGGTCTACTGGAGCTTCGGCACCTACGCGGGCGAATGAGCGCTAGCCGATGCTCGGGTTGCCGTCCGTACCGCAGACGTAGCCGGCCCGGATGCAGTTGTTCATGCGCCGCTCGAACTCCTTGGGATCCCAGGCGTTGATCCAGTCACCGTGGAGGGTGTACTCCCCGGTGCGTTCGTGACGTTCCTCCTGCGGGCTCGAAATTCCGACAGGAGAGCGCTCTCTATACATGTTAATAGCTGTGTGTTAGACGTTTGTCAATGTCATGTTACGTTCGCAGCTTGTCCGTAACCGGCTCGAAGCCGGCACTATTCTGCCGCGCTGACCCAGCACTTATGTCCCATGTGTCGGCCGACTGAGGTTGCCCGCCGGGCCGCGCTCGGCCTACCGGCATGCGGAACTGGCATAGACGAGTGCTGAGATCCTCTCTACTCTCGCTTCACAAGTTGGAGAGCGCTCTCACATTCGGCCTCGGCTGTGTGACCTAACTCGCAGGGTCCATCGCTTGACTCTCGGCTCAGGCTGCCGATAGTCGCGGGCATGAGCCATGAGCAGACGGCCGGACGGAGCGCTCTCCTCGCGCTCCTCCGCGCAGCGGGCGGCACCATGTCCGAGCAGATTTCGCGAGCCCTGGGGGTGCTTGTCGAGGAGCTGAGGATGGAAGCCGCCTTCGTCAGCGAGTTCCGCGACGGGCAGCGCGTCGTGACTCATACCGCAACCGCACCGGGCGGTCCGGTGGTGCCGGTCGGCACAACGCACCCGATCGAGGAGACCGTGTGCCACCTCATCGTGTCAGGTGAGCTGGAGCCGCTGATCCCCGATACGGGCGCTGACGCGCTGGTGGCTGCCCATCCCCACATCTCCCTGTTCGGCATCGGCGCGTACGCCAGCGTCCCCCTGTACTCAGATGGGCAGGTGGCGGGGGCATTGTGCTGTGTCTCCCGGACCCCCAACGCGACGCTGAACGAGCGTGACGGCGCGACGCTGCGGGCACTCGGCGGCCACATCAGCGAGCTGCTCGCCTCCTCGACCACCCCGACGCCGCAGCCCGCCATGGTGGACCTGAGCCAACTGTCAACCGCGGTGGCGGCAGGCCGGGACCTCGAAGGGCTCACACGGCCGCTGCTCGAGCTACTGCGGCAGGTCACGCACCTCGACTCGACGTTCCTGACGCTCGTGGACTGGGAGGCCGAGGAGCAGCGGGTCCTCTACGCTCTGAACGCCGGCCCCCTTGACATTCCGGAAGGCGCCTCCGCCCCGTGGTCTGACACGCTCTGTCGGCGATCCCTCGACGAGGGGCGACCGCTCACCACCAACGTCCCCGAAATCTGGGGTGACTCGGAGATCGGCCGGCAACTCGGGCTCGTCACCTACCTCACCGTCCCCGTGCTCGACGCACACGGTGGCGTGGTCGGAACGCTATGCGGGGCGAGCCACAAATCACAGGATGTCGACCCCCGCCACGTGGCCTCCATGGAGATGTTCGCCCGCCTCGTCGCCGGTCAGATGGCGCGTGAGGCTGCCCGCACCGCCGAACTGGCCCGCGTGGCCGCGCTCGAGGAGCGGATGAGCAAGTTACGTGACCTCGCCGAGCGAGACCCGCTCACCGGACTGCTCAACCGCGCCGGCATCCAAAGCTGGCTGTCCACTGCGCTGCTCGAACTGCGCCCGGACGTCGAGCAGCTCGCCGTAGCCTTCATCGACCTCGACAAGTTCAAGCCCATCAACGACACCCACGGGCACGCGGTCGGCGACGAGGTGCTGCGTCGGCTCGCCTCATCGCTCGGTGCCACCGGCCGGATGGGCGATCTGTACGGCCGGCTGGGCGGGGACGAGTTCGTCGTCGGTGGCATGTTGCCTCCCACCCCGGCGGCCCTCGCCGCTTGGAGCGGACGCCTGCGGCGGGCCGCCGTCGCGCAGGTCGGCGACATTCGCGCCACCGGCAGTGTCGGCGTCGTGAGCATCAGTGACCCCGAGCTCACGACCAATGAGGTGCTGCACCGCGCCGACGAGGCGATGTACCGTGCCAAGGACGCCAGCCGGGCCAGCGCCGCCGACGCCCCGACGGCCTGACCGCAGACCGTCACGACAACAGGCGGGCGCCGCAGTTGGGTGGTTGGCTACAGCGCGTCCAGGGCGGTGCGGCGGCGTTCCTGTTTCGCGCGATACAGGCGCTGGTCAGCGGCCTCGATCAGGGTGTCAAGCGTGTCGCCGTCATGCGGGGCGGAGGCCGAGCCGATGCTGATGCCGGTGCGCTGCCGCACCATCCCGTCAATTCTTGTCGCCACCGCCTGTGCCGTGGCCTCATCGGCGTCGACCAGGACAACCACGAACTCGTCCCCGCCGGTACGTGCGATGGCGTCCCCGGTACGCAACACGTCTCGCGCTGCCG
>JAOPWA010000524.1 GCA_025965915.1 Dactylosporangium sp.
TCACGGCCGAGGGCGGCGGAAGCCGGTCGCTGATCGCCAACCGCGATGCGATCGGCGTGTGGGAGAGGTTCCTCGCCATCGACGCCGGTAACGGGTACATCGCCCTGCGGGCGCACGCCAACGGCAAGTTGGTCACGGCCGAGGGCGGCGGAAGCCGGTCGCTGATCGCCAACCGCGATGCGATCGGCGAGTGGGAGAAGTTCAGGGTGCGCCCCAATGGCGACGGCACCATCAGCCTGCAAGCCAACGCCAACGGCAAGTTGGTCACGGCCGAGAGCGCGGGCACCTTGCCGCTGATCGCCAACCGCGACGTGCCCGGTCTGTGGGAGACGTTCGAACTGGTCAGCCCCGTCGCCTGAGCTGTCGTAATCCGGCGCCCGTCGAGCTGTTCGCAGCCCGGCGGGCGCCGTCTACGTTGTCGGCGGGTTGCCACGCCGGCAGCAGCACCCGGAAACGGGCTCCGGCACCGAGGGAGGTGTACAGCTCGACCCGGCCGCCGTGCGCCTGCGCGATGGCCGCGACGATGGCGAGGCCCAGGCCGGCGCAGCCCTCACGGCGGGCACGGTTGGGGTCGGCGCGGTAGAGCCGCTCGAACGCCTGCCGCGCCTCCGCGGTACTCATGCCCGGGCCCCAGTCGGCGACCTCGACGATCGCGACCGGATGCCCGACCGGTAGCTTCGCGCCCACCGTGGCAGCCGGCAGCGGTTCCGTTCGCGCCTCCGGGTCCGAGCCGGGATCGGCTGACGCGCCGACCCTCACCACGACCGCACAGTCGTCCGGCGTGTGCTGGAGCGCGTTGGCAACCAGGTTGTTCACCACCTGGCGGATACGCGACTCGTCGCCCGAAACCGTGGCCGGCTCGAACGTCTCGGCAGCGTCATCGAGTCCGGCCAGCCGGACGAACCTGCTCGGTACCCGTACGTGCGCGTCGCGTACCGCATCGGCGGCGACGGCGAGCAGATCGACGGGCTGGCGCTCCAGCGGCCGTTCTTCGTCGAGCCTGGCGAGCAGCAGCAGGTCGTTGACGAGCAGGCGCATCCGGCTGACCTCGGCCTCGATGCGCCCCATCGCCTCGTCGAGGGCGGGTCCGGGCGGGGCGCCGCCGCGGCGGTACAGCTCGGCGAAGCCCTGGATCGAAGTGAGAGGGGTACGCAACTCGTGTGAGGCGTCGGCGAGGAAGCGCCGCAGCCGTCGCTCCGACGCGCCCCGATCGGCGAGGGCGGCCTGGAAGGGGCGCAGCCCGACCCGTACGACCGCCGCCACGGCGAGCGCGATCAGCAGGAGAACCAGTGCGGCAACCGAGGCGTCGATGAGTACGAGCCTTCGTTCGGCCACCTTGATCTCGCGCATCGAGACGGCGTGCACCGCGTACTGCCGGCCGTCGGCGATCGGCGTGACAAGCACCCGCCAGTCGCCTGCGTGGCCGCTGACGGTGAACGCCGGGGCGTCCGCCCGGGTTGCCAGTCCGGTGATTCCGTCCAGGTCCGGCTGGCCGTCGCCGGTGTTGGGCGACGTGTAGAGCCGGGTGCCGTCGGCGGCGTACACGAAGATGCGGCAGTTCCCGCGAAACGATGACCCGGCCCGGGTGGGTAGGAACTGCGCCAGCTGATGGGGTGACCGCGCAGCAGGGTCGGACAACGGCTCCGCCCGGGCCAGATTGCGCGCCTCCCCCTCGAGCTGGGCGTCGAGTCGTCCGACCAGATAGGACCGCAATAGGGCCGCTCCGGTGAAGTCCGTCACGATCAGGCCGGTCGCCGCGAGCGTGGCGACCGTGAGCACCATCCGGTTCCGCAGACCCCACTGCCGCCAGGGCCGTGGCCGGCGGAGTCGACGCTGCCACGGGCGGGTCAGGTGGTCAGGAGTCATCTTCGTGTGCCAGCCGCAGTGTGTACCCCACGCCGCGCACGGTGTGCAGCAGCGGCGGCCCGGACTTGTCGATCTTGCGTCGGAGATAGTAGACGTACGACTCGACGATCCGGCCGTCGCCGCCGAAGTCGTAGTGCCATACCTGTTCCAGGATCTCCGCCTTGCTGACGACGCGGCCGGCGTTGCCCAGCAGGTACCTCAGCAGATTGAACTCGGTGGGGGACAGGTCGACCAGCTTGCCGGCGCGGCGGACCTCGTGCGCCTCCTCGTCGAGATGCAGGTCGGCATAGTGCAGCACGGGCCGTGGCCGGTCGGTGTTCGCTGCCTTGGCAGCGGCGCTGCGCCGCAGAATCGCCCGGATCCGTAGCACGACCTCTTCCAGGCTGAACGGCTTGGTGACATAGTCGTCGCCGCCCACCGCCAGGCCCGAGATCCGGTCATCGACCGCGTCCCGCGCGGTCAGGAACAGTACGGGCACCGGCTGGCCGGTAGCCCGTAGCCGCTGGGCCACCTCGAAGCCGTCGAGGTCGGGCAGCATCACGTCCAGGACGACGAGATCGGGTTCGAACTCGGTCGCCGCCGCTAGCGCCTCCCGCCCGCCGCCCGCGACCCGCACGTCGAAGCCGGTCAACCGCAGGGCCGCCGACAAGAGGGCGCGGATGTTCGCCTCGTCGTCGACGACGAGCAGTCGACCTGCCGCGCCGAGGAACTCGACTCCGGAAGGCATGGTTACAGTCGCATGCGTCGTACCTGACACATGGTCCTTCTACCGGAATAAACTCCGGACTAACTGGCAGAATGCTGAGAATCGACTCTTGTCGGCCGTGCGGGCCGCGATCAGCGGTTCAAAATCCTTCACTCCACGTGCGCGGCGGCCCTGTTCATCCCAGGTTCTCCGACCCAGACCGTCTTGATGTTGCAGAACTCCCGGATGCCCAGTTCGGCCAGCTCCCGCCCGTACCCGGAGCGCTTCACCCCGCCGAACGGCAACTCCGGGTACGAGGTGGTCAAGCCGTTGATGAACACCATCCCGGCGTCCAGGTCCGCTATGAAGCGCTCCTGCTCGTCCGGATCGTTGGTCCAGGCGTTGGAGCCAAGGCCGTACGGGCTGTCGTTGGCCACCGCGATGGCGTCCTCATAGGACGTTGCCCGGTACAGGCCGGCGACGGGGGCGAAGACCTCCTCGTGCCACATCCGCATCTCAGGGGTGATCTCGGCGACCACGGTCGGCGGGTACCACCAGCCGGGGCGGTCCGGGCGCTTGCCGCCCAGCAGTACCTTCGCGCCCTTGTCGACGGCGTCGCGCACCTGCTCCTCGGCGTCATGAAGGCCCTGCTCGGTGGCGAGCGGACCCATATCGGTATTGGGGTCCATCGGGTCGCCCACGGTCAGCGCGGACATCTTCTCGATGAACAGTTCGGTGAACGCGTCGTAGACGTCGGTGTGCACGATGAACCGCTTCGCGGCGATGCAGGACTGGCCGTTGTTCTGGCAACGCCCGATCGTCGCCACCTCGGCGGCCTTGTCCAGCGTCGTCGACGGCATCACGATGAACGGGTCGTTGCCACCGAGCTCCAGCACGGTCTTCTTGATATTGCGGCCGGCGATCTGCCCGACCGACCGGCCGGCGGCTTCGCTGCCGGTCAACGTCGCCGCGCGGATCCGGTGGTCGGTGAGGACCGCCTCGACCTTGTCGGAGCCGATCAGCAGCGTCTGGAACGCGCCGTAGGGGAAGCCGGCCCGCGTGAACAGATCACCCAGGAACAGGGCGGTCTGCGGCACGTTCGAGGCGTGCTTGAGCAGGCCGACGTTGCCGGCCATGAGGGCCGGCGCGGCGAAGCGGATGGCCTGCCACAGCGGGAAGTTCCACGGCATGATCGCGAGTACGGGTCCGAGTGGCTGGTAGCGCGTGTACGCCCGGATGGCGTTGACCGCCTCCGCGTCGCGGGGCTCGTCGGCGAGGAAGCCTTGGGCGTGCTCGGCGTAGTACCGGCATCCGGTGGCGCACTTGGTCACCTCGGCCTTCGCGGAAGCGAGCGTCTTGCCCATCTCGGTGGTCATCAGCGCCGCCAACTGGTCCCGCTCGGCCTCGAGGATGTCGGCGGCTCTGCGCATCCAGGTCGCCCGCTGCTCGAACGACGTGCGACGAAGCTGACCGAAGCCGTCCACAGCGGCCCGCAGGCACATCTCGATCTGCTCCGCCGACATGGGGTCGAAGGTCTTCAGCGCTTCGCCCGTGGCCGGGTTGATCGTCGCGATCGGCACGGTGATCCCTCACTTCGTTGCGGTCCTCACAGCCGTTTACCCATGATCTCTGCCTCAAACCGGCGCCTTGTCCCAGAATCCGCGGGCACGCCGGCGGTCACGAGCCGAGGGTCAGCAGCATGTTCGGGTCAATCCGGCTGCGCATCAGAAAAAGGTGTGAACCAAACCGGTGACCGTGGATTCCTCGTCGACGACGGGCAGGGCGGGCCAGCGCTCGAACATCGTGCATGGGTGGGAGATGCCGCACGCGACCCAGTCGCCCACCTCGACCTCGCCGGCCGGGTCGGACAGGTAGGCGTGCTGGTCGTTGAGCGCGGTCACCGTGAGCCGCTGCACCGGTCGCTGCACGCCCTGGCGCCGGACGGTCAGGGGCACCGGCAGGCCCAGGTCGTACGAGACATCGCGCTTGCCCATGTTCAAGAACGCGAGACCCCGTTCGGGTGCGGACACCACCGTCGCCCACACCCGTAGCGCGGACCGCAGCGGGAACGGCGACAGGCCGGCGTAGTGCGCGTCGTCGTGCGCCACGTACGCCCCTGACCGGAGCACCGCCCGCCGGGTACTGCCGATGTTGGCGAACACCTCGGCCACCAGATCCGGGTACGCGCTGCCACCGGCCGTCACGGTCTCGGCGTCCGTGGCGTCGGCGAGGCGCACCAGTTCGTCGAGGTGCTGGCGCACTGCCGACACGGAACCGGCCGACCGGTCGTGCCCGTACGAGCCCTCGTATCCGGCGACCCCGGCCAGCCGCAGCCCCGGTGCCTTCTCGACCGCGCGGGCAACGTCCGCGGCCGCCGGTACGCCCCGGGCTCCGGTTCGCCCGCCGGCCAGCCCCAGCTCGACGAAGACCGGAATGACCCGACCGACCGAGGTGGCCCGGGCGTCCAACGCAGCCACGGCCGCGGGGGAGTCCACCCAGCAGTAGATCTCGGCGTGCTCCTGCTCTGCCGCGAGCCAGTCGACCGCGGCGGCGTCGACCACGCCGTGGGCGAGCAGGATGCGCCGGGCGCCGAACGCCCTCAGCACCCGGGCCTGTGCCACGTTGGCCACCGTGAACGCCCACGCCCCTCGGCGGGCCTGCTCCGCCGCGAGCGCGGGGGCCATGGTCGTCTTGACGTGCGGAGCGAACTCGAGTCCCCGCTCGGCGCAGAAGGCCGCGTACCGGTCGAGGTTGCCGGTCAGCGCGGGCCCGTCGAGCACGGCGACCGGCGACGTGAACCCGTCGACCGGCACCCGACGGCCGACGAGATCGTCAACGCTCGTCGCGTCGGGCGGCAGGCCCTTGTACCGCCAGTCCAGCGGCTGCGCGCGCAGCCGCGCGACCCCGGCGTAGTCGATGAGCGGCTCGTCACTCATTGCGACCCCGCTGCACGCGGCGCAGGAGTTCGGCCCGGATCGTCGGCCGGGATCCGAAGACCAGCAGGAACGTGGCCTCCCGCACCAGCCGTTGGCCGTGCGCGCCCGCGAGTACGGCTCGGCTGCCGGTCGTGACCGTGACCGTGGCCGCAGCGCGCAGCGCCAGCTCAGCGGCTGCCGCGCGAGCCGCGGGCAGGGTCTGCGGGGTGCCGGTGTCGAGCGCGACCCGGACGGCGTCCAGTTCGGCGTTGAGCGGGCCCCGGCCGATCAGGCGGCAGCAGCGAACCGCCACGCCGAGCGCGAGGTAGCCGTTGAGGCCCAGGTTGGCGGCGTCCCAAGGGGCCCAGTCCGAATAGGCGAGAACGCCGGTGACCTGCTCATCGGGTACGAAGTGGCCGTCGAAGCGGAGGTGGACGGTGTGGCTGGCCGCAACGGCCACCAGGTCGAGCGGGGTGACACCGAGCGTGGGCCCCGGCGCCGTGTCGAGTAGCGCCCACACGATCGTGTCGCCGTCGCGGGCCGCTACGCGGAGGGTGTCGATCATGCCCCAGCCGGTGACCCAGGGCGCCTCGCCGTCGAGGATGTAGCCGCCCGTGACCCTACGTGCCGCCAGTGGACTCGGGCCCGGTCGTACGCCTGCCTGGCTCACGCCGGCGCGTCGCTGACCGAGCCGCAACGGTTCGAACCACTTCCCGCGTACGCCCGCTGTGACGCTCTTGTCGGCGCCGGTGACGGCGCTGTGGTGTTGCAGCCACACGAACGTCGTGGCCAGGCAGCCGCTGGCCAGAGTCTCGACGATCCGCGCGAATGTCGCCCCGTCGACGTCGTCGCGCGCTGCCAGGCCGTAGAAGCCCTCCTGGGCGAGCAGGTCGAGGTGCCCGGCCGGGATGACACCGGTCGTGTCGACGCGGGCGGCCGCTGGGAAGAGCACATCGTCGGCGATGCGCCGCGCCTTGTCGAGCATGTGATCGACCATAGTCGTGCGCCAGCCGCCTTTTTCAAGGGCGGCGGTAAGAGTCTTGCCCTGCTCCGCAAGAACGGCGGTAAGAGTCTTGCCCTGCTCCGCCGCCTGCGGAATAGTCACGCATCGTGCCGTGGCTGCCGTTCGGGACCGCCATTCTGAGGCGCTACACCCTGATGGGCGCGATCGGTTACGGCGGCGTGGCGGTCGTCTACCGGGCGATGGACGCCGAGCGAGGCGAGGTGGTGGCGCTCAAGATGCTCGCACCGGCGCTCGCCGCCGACCCCCGTGCCCGTGACAAGGTGCGGCTCGAGGCGTGGATCACCGACTGCCTGCGCCACCCCTGCGTTCCTAAGGTCTACGACGTCGGGGACGTGCCGCTGTCCCAGGGTGGCGCCGTCCCGTATCTGGCGATGGAGCTGCTCGTCGGGGTGGCGCTGGCCGGACGGCTCACTGCCGGCCCGCTGCCCTGGCGGGAGGCGGTGGCGACAGCGGCCCGGATCGGCGACGTGCTCGCGGTCGCCCATCGCCGTGGCATCGTCCACCGCGATCTGACCCCGGCCAACGTCATGCTGACGCCGTCCGGGCCGAAGATCATCGACTTCGGGGTCGCCGCCCGGATCGGCCGGCCCGGTGCCGGGTCCCCCGTGAGTGCCGGCGGTAACGACCCGGCCGACGACGTGTACGCGCTGGGCGTCCTGCTCTACCGGATGCTCACCGGCTCCTCGCCGTACCCGTCGGCGAGCCCGACCGGTGTGCTGTCGGCGCCCCGGCTCCGATACCTCGCGCCGACCCCGGTTCTTCTCGTCGCCGACCTGCCTCGGGACGTGGCCGAGATCTGTCGCGACTGTATGGCCAAACGGCCGGCTGAGCGGCCGAGTGCCTCGGCGGCAGCGCTGGCGCTGTGGGCCGTCCTCGATGACAAGATCATCCTGGGGGTATGACTCTTCGGAAAACGAAGACGGGTTCCGGTAGGTTGTGGCCACGGGACTTTCCTAAGGCCGCCTTCGGCCGCGAACAGAAACGACCTTGCCGATGCCGGAGATAGCGGGCGACACCCACCTTCAGTCGCGGGTGCTCGAAGATCTCAGCGATGCTGTCAACTACCAGCGGTGGCTGGCTGACCTGGCACGCCCCTACCTCGGCGACGACCCGATAGAGCTGGGCAGCGGACTTGGCGACTACGCGACGGCATGGCTGGGCGGGGTGCCGAGGATCACGGTCACGGAGGCCGACGCCGGCCGGCTGAAGGCGTTGACCCAGCGTTTCATCAACGATCCTCGGGTCGACGTGCGACCACTGTTCCTGCCGACCGACGAGCGCGGCGAGCACAGCGCGGCGGTCGCGCTGAACGTGCTCGAACACATCGAGGACGATGTCGCCGGTCTCCGGTCGATCGGCGGCCTGCTGCGGCCGGCCGGCGCCGTGGTGCTGATCGTGCCGGCCTTCCCGTCGGCCATGAGCCGGTTCGACCGCACCATCGGGCATTTCCGCCGATACACGGTCGCGTCACTGGGTGCCCGGCTGACCGCGGCGGGCCTGCGGATCGAGCAGCTCCGGTACATCAACCCGGTCGGCCTGGTTGGCTGGTATGCCGCCTGCCGCACGCTGCGCCTGGCTCCGCACAACGGTCCGATGGTGCGGATGTACGACCGGCTGGTGGTGCCGCTGGCCCGCCGTGCCGAACGCCGCTGGGAGCCACCGTTCGGCCAGTCGGTCTTCGCGGTCGCACGCACGCCCGACCGGTAACAAAGGATCAAGGGATCACTGCGCCGGCGAGACCAGGACCGTCACGCCGACCAACCCACCGGAATCGTCACGCAGCGGGATCGCGGAGGTCGACAGCCGTATCCGCTCTCCCCCTGGAGTGAGGATCACGATCTCGCGGTTGATCGGATCCACCCAGTCCGACACCGCCGCGAAGCCCGGCTCATAGCGGTACGGCTTGTCCGTGCTGTCGGCCGGGGTCATGACATCGAAGAGTTCCACCAACGGGGTACCCGGTGCGATCGGCAGACCCATGATCTCGACCGCCCGCGGGGAGACCCGGCGCACTGTCAGGTCCGGGCCCAGCAGGACCAGGCCGACCGGCAACCGGTCGAACGTGGCATCCAGGATCTGGCCGGCGGCGACCAGTCGGGCGTGGGCGGTCGCGTTTTCCAGGGCGATCGCGGCCTGCGTGCACAGCAGGTCCAGCAGCTCCAGGTAGAAGCCGGAGAATGCCGCGGCAAGCCGCCGGTGTTCGAGATACAGCACTGCGATCAGGTTGTCGCGGCGCACGATCGGGGCGCACAGCACCGACCGAGGCCGGTGGATGGTCAGGTACGGGTCGGTGGCCAACGCCGCCAACTCGTCCGGTCCGCCGACGAGCACCTCGCGGCTGCGCCCGACGTACTCGATGATGTTGATCGGTACCCGGTCGCGCAACGCGCTGTCGACACGTGTGTTGACCCGGATACCGTCCCGCTCGGCCTCGGCTTCGGCGGCGGGCTGCAGGGAGGTCCCGTCGGCGAGCAGCAGGTACCCCCGCTCGGCCTGCGAGTGCTGGACGAGCAGCTCCAGCAGGACGCCGACGAGCCGGTCGAGCCGTAGCTCGCTGGAGATGGCCTGGAACGCCTGGACGACGGTCAGCAGGTCGAGCTGGTCGAGAGCGCGGGTGTTGCCGGCCGGCAGGCTGGCGGTGGCCAACAGCTCGTCGAGCTGGTCGAGCTTGGCCTCGGCACCCCACTGCTGGTAGCAGGCGCGGGCCCGGCGCAGGTACGCGACCGCGTCGCCGACCTCCCCACGTGCGAGGGCGTGCCGGCCGCCCCGTTCGGCCGCGAACGCCTCTGAACGGATGAAGTCGGACTCGCGGGCGGCGGTGATCGCGCGGTCGTACCGGGTGCGGGCCTGCTCGGCCGCGCCGACCAGCCGCGCACGCTCGGCGGACAGCAGCAGCGCGCGCGCCCGCAGCAGCCCCGGTCCGCGCGCGGCAAGGTCGTCGAGCTCATCCTGGAGCGTGTCCAGTTGGGCGCGCAGCGGCTCCCGCTGGTCGGGCTCGGCATTCTCGTACCGGTGCACCAGCGAGAACGCGTGCCAGAAGGCCGTCTCGGCGGTGAGGAAGGTGCTGGGCGCGCGCCCCACTAACTGCCCGATCACCTCACTGAGCTCCGTCACGTCACCGTTGTCTTCGAGTACGTGCGCCGGGGCGAGTAGCGGGGAAAGTCCGACGATGGAGTAGTAGCGGTACTCGCCCCGCACGATCCGCTGTTGCGCCGTTACCTCCTGTGCGGTCGGCGTGGGTGCGTCGCAGGGCACCCGCCGTAGCCGGCTCACCGCGTCGTCCAACAGCCTCGTGATCGCCCCAGCAGTCGCATCGCCTCCGTGGCGCTGGGCGAACCGCCACCGCGCGTCGATGTCGGCGGCCACCTGGTCCAGCGGCGTGCCCACCGCGAACAGGTGTACCGAGTACAGCGCTCCGATCCGCTGCGCCAGGCGGACCTCGCCCTCCTCCACCGCGGTCCGGAAGGCCGCGTACAGCTCGCGGATCATCGGAGCCGGCCCGTCGAGCCAGAGAGGGGCCAGGACGGCGGCCGCCGCGCGGGTCTCCGCGGAGTAGCGGGCGCCGGGCCGCTCCAGCAGGCGCAGCCCGGCGCCCGCGACGCGGGAGGCGTCCCGGTCCTGGCGGCCCTGGGCCAACACCACGGCCAGCCGCCCCAGGATGTACGCGGTCGCGGCGGTGGGGCCGTGCTCGACCGCAAGCTCGACGCCGGCCGCGATGAGCAGGTCGCCGCCCGACCTGTCCGGCCAGATGGGGTGGGCCAGGTCGGCGATCAGATCGGCCGCCATCACCACCCGGGGCTCGGTGTAGTCCGGCGCCTGGGTGATCTTGTCGAGTATGCCGTCGTCGAGCTGCTGCCGGAGCCCCTCCACGGCCTCGATGGCGGCGTCGCGCCACCGGGCCGGGTCGGCCGGGATCGGCAGGCCCAGCAGCTGGAGTGCCTCGATCCCGGTGCGTAGCGCCAGGACGCTGTCACCCGCATCGTGGCGCAGCATGGCGTGAATGCCGAGCAGGCGTGCGCGATCTGTGGGGTCGCTGACGTGCCGCGCGGCGGTCTTCAGCAGCCACTCGGCCTTCTCGTGGCTGCCGACGGCCCGCGCCGCCTCAGCCGCGGCGACGTGTAGCCGCAGCGCGAGATCGGGCCACCGCCGCCACGCCTCGGCACCGAGCAGAGCCAGTCCCGTTTCGAAGTACCCGCGCGCCTGCGCCTGGGCACCGATCAGGGTGGCCCGCGTACCGGCGTCGATGTTCAGCTCAGCCAGCTCTCGCCGGTCGTCGGCGAGCGACAGCAGGCCGGCGGCGGCGTTGAGGTGCGTCACGGCATCGAACAACGACTCGGGATGTGGGGCGAGGGCACGGCCGACGGCCAGCCGCAGTTCGGCGAGGTGCGGGTCCCCGACGCCGGCCAGTACGGCCTGGCGCAGCTGCTCGTGGCGCCACCGGTACTCACCCGGCGCTGCGCAGGCGGTCACCAGCTCCGCGCGCACGGTCGGTTGTAGGAGCCCCGCGACCTCGGTATCGGTCCGGTTCTGGGACGCCGCAGCCGCGAGGGTCGCCGCGTCGAAGCGCGGCCCGAGCACCGCGGCGAGCTGGAGAATTTTCCGCGTACCAGCGGTGAAGCGCGAAAGCCTCGCCCGGACCAGCGCGGTCATCTCGGCGGCCGGTCGCTCCTCGTCGACGCGGTGCTGCTGCCACTGCCACCTCGCGCCGTCGGCCGTGTACTCCAGCAGGTCCCGATCGGCGAGCCCGTGTAGATAGTGCCGCACCAGCAGTGGGTTGGAACCGGTCCGGGAGGCGACGGTACGCGACAGCCGCGCCGAGTCGCGTTGTCCGGAGCCCAGCGTCTCGGCCAGCAGTTCGGCGAGCGCACTGTCCGGCAGCGGCCGCAGCGCCACGGCAGAGCTGGACACGCGCTCGTCGCAGAGGAGGGCCTGTAACGGATGGGTCGGTCCGACGTCGGCCGTGCGGTAGGTGACGAGGGTCAGTACGGCCGGGGCGTCGGGGGCGGCCATGACGTACCGCAGCAGGTCGATGGTCAGCTCGTCGGCCCACTGGACGTCGCGGATCGCGATCACGAGCGGATGACCCGGCGTGGTCACCGCGCCGAGGAGCCGTCTCGTCGCCAGCAGCATGCGGTCGCGTGCGGCGGTTTTGGAACCGTCGGGTGGCGGCCGTTCACCGAACACGATGCGCAGCGCCGGTACGAGTTCGGCGAGGGTCGCGCCGCAGCCCCCGACGGCGTCGGCGATCCGGGAGCGTTGCTCGGCCGGCGCCTCGGCCAGTTGATCGGTGAGATCGGTGAGCAGGCGGGCGAGGGCAGCGTACGGTCGGGTGTCGTCGTGGGCGCAGGCGGCTCGTAGGGTGCGGCCGCCGCCGCTGACAACGGAGTCGGCGACGGTGGCGACGGTGGCCCACCGGCCCAGGCCGATCTCGGCGGTCACCGCCACCAGTTCGGCGGGGCCACCGGCCGCCACCCGGTCGTACGCGGCCTGCAGGCGGCCGAGCTGCCGGTCCCGGCCGTACAGCCGCCTGCTGAAGGCCAGCCGGTCGGGTAGGTCGCGGGTGCGTAGGAGCAGTGGGGTCGTGGCGTCCCCGGCGGCCAACGCGTCACGGCAGCGTTCGAGGTCGACGGCGAGACCTCGAGCCGTCTGGTATCGATTGTCCGGCGACTTCTCCAGCAGCAGCGCGATGATCTCGCCCAGCGCCGGCGGCAGCGGCGTGACCAGGTCGGCCAGGGGTGTCGGGGGCTCGGACAGGTGGCATTGCTGCCATTGCGCCGTGGTGGCAGCCTCGAATGGCGGCCGACCGCCGAGAAGGTGGTAGTACAGGATGCCGAGGGCGTACAGGTCGGTGCGCTCGTCGACGCCGCACTCCAGTCGACCGCTCTGTTCGGGAGCCGTGTAGACCGCCGAGGCTGGCGCGGTGGGGCCGGCCTCGATTCGAATGTCTGCGCTCCCACCAATGCGGATGGCGTCGGGGCAGAGCCCCCCGTGCGGCCCTCGGAGCCGATGCCACTCGTCGAGCACCCTGGCGAGGTCGATGGCGAGACGCACGAACTCGGCTACAGCCAGCGGCCGGCCCACAGCCAGCGGCCGGCCCACGCCGGTGTCATCCGCGGCGGTGCCTCCCTGGCCGCGGACGACACCCGCAGCGGTGTCTCCCTGGCCGCGCATCCAGCCCCCTTGGCTCCGGCACCGCCGCGATCATCCGCTGGCGGGAACTGCTTGGTTGCACATAGGTGCGTGACCTGTACGCCCGGTAGGCTCTCACGGTGACAGCGACCAATGTGAGAGCGTAGCGCGGTGGAGCGACCAGGCTGGGTACCTGCCGATATCGACTTGCCCCGGCCGAGCCCGGCGCGAATCTACGACTACCTCCTCGGTGGCACCCACAACTTCGCGGTCGACCGGGAATTCGCCGATCGGGCCATCGCCGCGTCACCCGAGCTTCCGTACGGCGCACGCAGCAACCGTGCTTTCCTGGGCCGTGCCGTCCAGCTCATGACCTCCCACGGCGTGGGCCAGTTCCTCGACATCGGTGCGGGGATCCCCACCCAGGAGCCCACCCATGAGGTGGCGGCACGCGGCTGCCCACAGGCGCGGGTCGTCTACGTCGACAACGACCCCATCGCCGTCGCACACAGCCGGGCCCTCCTGACCGGTGACGCCCGCGGCTCGGTGCTGCATGCCGATCTACGCGATCCCAAGGTCATTCTGGACTCCGATGCGGTGGCGTCCATGATTGACTTCTCACGGCCGGTCGGCCTCCTGTTGCTGGCCGTCCTGCACTTCCTGTCCGACGCCGACGACCCGGCGGATGTCATCGCCACGTTGGCCGAGGCCCTGGCACCGGGCAGCTATCTGGTGATCTCGCACGTAAGCCCTCCGCCCGGCGCCGACGTCGAGAGGCTTGAGCAGGAGTTGCGGGAGTCCCGGATCGGGTACATACGCGGCCGGGATGAGATAGCCCGGTTCTTCGAGGGCTGGGAGATGGTCGAGCCGGGCCTGGTCCCGCCGGCGCTGTGGCGGCCCAGCGGGGTGCCGGGTCAGCAGGCGTACCAGGTCCCAGGACTTGCCGGGGTGGCGCGCCGGCCGTAGCGCGGCGCTGGCCCATCGAGGTCCGTGTCTTTGGCGCGGTCCATCAGTGCCATACAGCTAAAGTTGCACAAAGGTGAGCCGGGAAGTCTGGTCGGCGCGTTGATCCTGCGCGTCCAGAAGGGGCCGGCATGAGCATGATCTTTCCCGTACGTCCGAGGTCCACCCATGGGTGAGATCGAGTCGTTCGGCTTCGTCGTTCTCATCGTGGCCGTCGTCGGGTTGGCCGCCGTCTGGTCGAGCCGGCTGAGCGCCCGGTTCAGGGTCCCGGCCCCGGCCATCTTCCTGCTCTGCGCCGCCGCCGCGTCGGACCTGTGGCCGCGGCTGGGCAGCATCTCGGTCAGCACCGTCGAGCAGATCGTCACGGTGGCTCTCGCCGTGATCCTCTTCGACGGCGGCATGCATATCGGCTGGCGGCGGCTGCGCAAGGTCGCCGGTGCGACGCTGTGGATCGGAGTGGTCGGGACGCTCGCCACCGCGGCCGTCGTCGCGGTCCTGGCCCACGGACTGTTCGGGCTCGCGTGGCCGACCGCGCTGCTGCTCGGTACCGCACTCGCGCCCACGGACCCCGCCGTGGTCTTCTCCGTACTCGGCGGCCGTGAGATCGCCGGGCGCAGCGGAGTGCTGCTGGAAGGCGAGTCCGGCGCCAACGACCCGGTCGGCATCGCGCTGCTGGTGGCGTTGCTGGCGGCGGGCGGGCACGGCGGCAACCTGGCCTTCGACGTCGCTGCGGAGTTCGGGCTGCAGATGGTCGTCGGGGCCGTGGTGGGTCTGCTCGGCGCGGCCGGACTGCTCCTGCTGATGCGTCGGGTACCGCTGCCCGCCGGCCCGCTGTACCCGTTGCGGGTGCTCGCCGGTGCACTGGCGATCTACGGGGCGGCGACGGTCCT
The DNA here is from genome assembly GCA_025965915.1 of Dactylosporangium sp. GTDB lineage: Bacteria > Actinomycetota > Actinomycetes > Mycobacteriales > Micromonosporaceae > Planosporangium. The sequence continues at coordinate 14,473 of JAOPWA010000524.1, forward strand.
GCACGGCTCGGGGTTCCTCGCGGTCTTCGTCGCCGGCATCGCACTGGGCAACGAGCGTGCCCCGTACAAGCGAGAGATCGAGCGGTTCCACTCCTCGCTCGCGAGCCTCGCCGAGATCGTGGCGTTCGTGCTGCTCGGGCTCACCATTCGGCTACAGGACCTGCCCAAGCAGAACACGCTGTACATCGGTCTCGGGCTCGCCGTGCTGCTCGCGTTCGTGGTCCGGCCGCTCGTGGTCGGGCTGCTGCTGCTTCCAGTACGCCTGACCTGGCCGGAGCGGTTGCTGGTGATGTGGAGCGGGCTCAAGGGTGCCGTGCCGATTCTGCTCGGCGCGTTCATCCTGTCGGCGCATGCGCCGGACGCGGACCTGCTGTACCGGCTCATCTTCGTGGTGGTCGCGTTCTCCGTCATCGTCCAGGGCGGCCTGCTGCCGGTGATCGCGCGCCGATTGGGGGTGCCGTTGAGGGCGGTGCCACCAGAACCGTGGAGCCTCGGCGTTCGGCTGCGTCACGAACCGCAAGGGGTGTGCCGGTTTCGGGTCGCGGCCGGGTCTACGGCCGACGGTGCCCGCGTCGGCGACCTGCCGTTGGGCGATGACGCCAGGGTCAGCATGGTGGTACGGGAGGGCCGGCTGCTGCCGCCGAACGCCGACACCGTGTTGGGCGCCGGCGACGAGGTGCTGGTCCTGATCGACCCGGAGGAGACGAGCGCACTTCAGCCCGTCTTCTCGCGGATCTTCGCCACCTAGACCCACCGCGGTCGGTCCAGGTGGCGAAGCGTCTCCGGGCGGTGAGGCGTCGGCGGATCTAGGCGACGTTCCACATGGCGGCGAATGCCGCGGCCTCGCCGGCGAGCCACTGCTCGAGCTGCTCCGGCTTGGTCGTCGAGTCGGGTCGGTGCACTTCGCCGCGGCGCACGTCGACGACGACCGCCTCGGCGCCCGGCAGGACGTCGTCCATGTGGCGCTGCGTCAGGTGCAGGGTGGCCAGGATGGCCTCGCGCGACGGCCGCTCCTCGTCGAAGAGCAGCCGGACCGCCTCGGCGCGGCCATCGGCGTAGCGCAGCCCGAACTGAGGGTTGATCTTGACGGGCAGTGTGCCGACGAACGCGATCACCTCGCGTGGACGGACCAGTTCGCACTCGGAAAGGTCGCCGAGCGACGTCAGATAGGACTTGGTCGCGGGCACGAGGATGTCGTAGAGCGGGCGCCAGCGCTCCTTGACCGCGGTCCGCACCTGGTCGAGATGGGTTCCGGGACTGCGGAACTGGATGTCGGCCTTCAGTGCCTTGAGAAGTGAGCTGTGCGGGTTGAAGCCGGAATGCCTGGCGCGCTGGCGGCGCAGCCCGCCGACGAATGACGCCCTCGCCGGGCCGGTGCGGCTGACATAACGGGCAAAACCGAGCAGCGTTACGTACGGAGTAAGGGTGGTGGGGGTAGTCACGGAGGCCCTCCGTTCATGTCTTTCGAACATATATTCTAATCGACCTGGGGCCCCGCGACCACGTCACGTCAGGTTTTGAGCTGTGGCTCCTCGCTGGTCGCGACGTGGACGGTTGTATTCGGGGCGGTCACTTCGTCCGATATGCGATAACCTCGCCGGCGTGCGCCGTGGTGGAGCGAAGCCTGCGAGCCGACGTCTGACTTCGGAAGTCTCCACCGCAGACAATCAGGGTTCCCCTCCCGAGGAGTGGCGAGGGGCACGCCGGTTCGGTCCGCGTTTTGCCCAGGTCCGCCTGGGGTAGCCACGGTTGGTATGGGATACACCGACACCGCACTTCATGTTGTACAGGGTTACGCGGAGAAGGCCACCGACGAGCGGCCCCTGAAGGGGTACACGGTCGCAATGGCCATCTACGCCGCCGGTGCGGTCACGGTCGCCGGACTCGCCCGTCTCACCGGGAGGCAGCTACCCGAGCGCCTGCCTCCGGAGGATCTGGCGCTGCTGGCCATCTCCACGCACAAGGTGTCCCGGTTGCTGACCAAGGACGCGATCACCAGCCCACTGCGGGCGCCGGTGACGAAGTTCGAGGGACCGGCCGGCGAGGCGGAGATCAATGAGAGCCCGCGCGGCACAGGTACCCAGCATGCCCTCGGGGAGCTGCTGACCTGCCCGTTCTGTACAGCCGTGTGGGTCGCGAGCGGGCTCGCCGTCGGGCTGGTATTCGCGCCTCGGCTGACTCGGTTCGGGATGGGAGTCGCGAGCGCGATCGCGGGCGCGGACTTCCTGCACCTCGGGTACGGCGCGGCGAAGCGGGTGGCGAACGGTTGACGAAGCGTACGCCTGTCCGGCGTCGCATCCGACGAGGTTACGGTGGTCAACCGCGCTCATCACCCGCGAGCCTGACGAACCTTCTCAATTTTGGAGAGTTTGGCATTGTGGATAGGGGCGATCTCTTCACGAGTCATGCGAGGTTCTACTGAATGATCACCATCGACGATGTGCGCGCCGCCGCGAAGAGCATCACCGGGGTCGCCGTGCGCACCCCGCTACTGCCATCGTGGGCGATCGGTCCGGACCTGTGGCTCAAGCCGGAGAACCTCCAGCCGGTGGGCGCGTTCAAGGTACGTGGCGCGGTGCACGCCCTCCTGTCACTGTCCCCGGAAGCGCAGGCGGCCGGCGTCATCACCCACTCGTCGGGCAACCACGGGCAGGCCCTGGCGTACGCGGCCCGCGTCGTGGACGCTCCGGTCGTCGTGGTGGTTCCCGAGGGGGCGCCGACGGTCAAGATCGAGGCGATCCGGGCGCTGGGCGCCGAGATAGTCGTGGTCGCGCCGGCCGAGCGGGAGAGCCGCACCGCTGAACTGGCCGCCGAACGGGGCCTCACGATCATCCCGCCGTACGACCATCGTCACATCATCGCCGGTCAGGGCACGATCGGCCTGGAGATCGTCGAGGACCTGCCCGAGGTGGAAGTGGTACTCGTACCGGTGGGCGGCGGCGGGCTCGCCTCCGGTGTCGCCACCGCCGTGAAGGCCCTGGCCCCGGGCGCCGCCGTGATCGGTGTGGAGCCGGCTCTGGCCGCCGACGCGGCGGACAGCCTGGCCCACGGTCAGCTGCGGCCGTGGACCACCGAGGAGCGCTACCGCACGATGGCCGACGGCCTGCGCACGTCCCTGTCGGAGCTGACGTTCGCGCACCTGCGCGAGCGGCTCGACGGCATCGTGACGGTCTCCGAGGAGGAGATCCTGACGACGGTCTCGCTGCTGGCCCGCTCGGCGAGGATCGTGGCCGAGCCCAGCGGTGCGGTCGCCACGGCCGCCTACCTCCATCACCGCGGCGAACTGCCGCCGGGTCGTACGGTCGCGGTGGTGAGCGGCGGCAACATCGACCCGGCGCTGCTGGCCGGTCTGCTCATCGCCGAGGAACTCGACACGTAACCTCTCCCCGCGATCATGGTCCTCGGTCAGGCGACCGCATGCGCTGCGGCCGGCCTCGGCCGATCGGGCGGCCTGACCGGGGACGTGACCCGCTAGGAGTCGGCGCGGCCGACGAGGTCCAGCACCCAGGCGTTGACGAACGCCTCTTCCTTCCACGCGTCGTACCGGCCGCTCGGGCCGCCGTGCCCAGCGCCCATCTCCGTTTTGAGCAGGACACGGGTCCCCGGCACCACCGCCCGCAGCCGGGCCACCCACTTCGCCGGCTCGTGATAGAGCACCCGGGTGTCGTTGAGGCTGGTCACGGCCAGGATCGCCGGGTACTCGCGCTCCGCGACGTTCTCGTACGGCGTGTGGGACTTCATGTACGCGTACACGTCGGGGTCGTCGAGCGGGTTGCCCCACTCCTCCCACTCGGTGACCGTCAGCGGCAGCGACGGGTCGAGGATCGAGTTGAGCGCGTCGACGAACGGGACCTGCGCCACGATGCCGGCGAACGCCTCCGGAGCCATGTTGGCGACGGCCCCCATGAGCAGGCCGCCGGCCGACCCTCCGCGCGCGACGAGCCGGTCGGTAGCGGTCCAGCCCGCCTTCACCAGGTGGTCGGCGCAGGCCACGAAGTCGCTGAAGGTGTTCTTCTTGGCCAGCATCTTGCCGTTCTCGTACCAGTGGCGGCCCATCTCGCCGCCGCCACGGATATGCGCCACGGCGAACACCATGCCGCGGTCCACAAGGGACAACCGGGGGATCGAGAACCAGGGGTCCATCGAGTGCTCGTACGAGCCGTACCCGTACAGCAGCAGCGGCGCCGAGCCGTCCCGCGGGGTGTCGCGCCGACAGACCAGCGAGATCGGGACCCGGGTGCCGTCCTCCGCGATCGCCCACTCGCGGTGCTGCTCATA
>JAOPWA010000531.1 GCA_025965915.1 Dactylosporangium sp.
GACGAAGACGCCCGGCAGGAGAACCTGCGCGGCTTCGAGGACGGATTCGACGCGCGCCACCCGTACCCCGGCCTCTCGAAGTTCCTGCGACTGCGACCGGTAGTGCGCCGCGAACGCCGCCTCCCCACCCACGCCACGCAGTACCCGCAGCCCGGCGACGATGTCGGCGGCCCTGCCGGTCAACTGTCCGGCGAGCTCCCGGTAGGCCTGCTGGCGACGGTGCAGCGGGCGCAGCAGCAGCGCGACGGCCGTCATCAGCAGCGGTACGCCGCAGAGCAAGACCAGGGCCAGCCGAGGTGAGGCGGCCAGCAGGATGATCGTGACGACGACGACCGCGACGGCCGCACCCGAGCCTCGGGCGATGATGTCCATCCCCTTGCCGAGGTGGCCGATGTCGGAGGTGCCGATGCTGACGACCTCGCCGGCGGCGACCCGTTTGGGCAGGGTCGCACCGAGGTGCGTGGCGTGGCGGGCGGTCACCTGGACCGTCCGGTAGGCCCCTGAGAGCCAGTTGGTGAGCGCGAACCGGTGACGTAACACGCTGGCGACAGTCTGTGCCACGCCGAGCCCGAGCAGAACGGCCGACCAGCGCACCAGTCCTCGCGGATCATCGGCGGCCAGGGCGTCGACGGCCCGTCCGACGGTCGCGGGGGCCAGCGCGGGCGCCGCCATCCAGACGACGCCGAACAGGATGCCACCGGTGAGCGTGGCGGCCTGGGTGCGCGCCAGCCACAGCAGGTAACGGGTCGCCGAGCGGTCATCCGGGGTGCCGGGGTCGCCGACAGGTAACGCCTTCATGGTGCGCCTGACCTTACGGCCGCACCCCCCGGGCACGCCTCCGTTTTTCCGCTATCCGGGCGGGTGGACACCAGCGAGTGAATCAATGATGTCGTTCACGCAGTGTCACCGCCTTCTCCCACTGTCGTCACCTCGAATTAACCCAGCGACCCTACGTTTCACCTGCCACAAGGCGTTAACCAAGGAGAACCGATGGCCGAGGTAGTTTCCGCAATCGCGGTGCAGGTCGTTAGCGCCCTGCTGATCTCTCTAATCGTCGCTGCCGCCAGGCGGCTCACGGGGCAGCCGGCCTGACCGCCCGCCTTGTCACGTCAATCCGTCGGGGAAGAGCCCGACGGGTCCGTCCGCGTCGTCGTCCGTGCCACGGGTCGTGGCCGGACGCGCTGACGCCCTCGAAGAAGACGCGCTGGCACCGCCGAAGAACAAGCGTCAGCGGTCGACCGGCGAGAAGTCCCAGGAGTGGGGCTTACGGGCGACGAGATGCCCCGGTGGCTCGGGCAGTGGCTCGGGGTCGCCGCGCCATTTGGAGATCACCACGATCCGGTGATCGGCGGAGGAGAACGCCTCGCTGCTGACGTGTAGCGGGCTGGCCTCGATCCTGGGCAGGGCGCCTTCGCGCACCCACGACAACAGGTCCTCGAAGCCCTCCGGGTAGGCACGCACCTCCCACATCCGCACGATCACCGCACTCCCCCTTCCCGCCCTGGAACGCCGGGACCCTACCTGGCCACGATCGTCAGCGGCATGGCGGAGTCGGCCGGCAGGTCCAGCGCACTGGGGCGGGTACCGGCGGCGACCAGGTGGGATCCGAGCGCCGCGACCATCGCGCCGTTGTCGGTACAAAGCTTCGGCCTCGGTACCCGTACCGTGATCCCGTACCGGGACGCGCGCTCCTCGGCCACCGCCCGCAACCGCGAGTTGGCCGCGACCCCGCCGCCGATCACCAGCGTTTCCACCCCATGGGTACGGCAGGCGTCGACCGCCTTCGCCGCGATCACGTCGCAGACGGCCTCCTGGAAGCTGGCCGCCACGTCGTTGACGGGTACGGGTTCGCCCGCTCGCTGCCGGGCCTCCACCCAGCGGGCGACGGCGGTCTTGAGTCCCGAGAACGAGAAGTCGAACCGGTGATTCTCCAGGTCTCGCGGGCCGGTAAGGCCGCGGGGGAACCTGATGCTCGCCGGATCGCCCTCCCGCGCCGCCCGGTCGATCGGCGGGCCACCCGGGAACGGCATCCCGAGCAGCCGCGCGACCTTGTCAAACGCCTCCCCGGCCGCGTCGTCGATGGTGGCGCCGAGTGGGGTGACACCGCTGGCCAGGTCGTCGACCCGGAGCAGGCTGGAGTGCCCGCCGGAGACCAGTAGCGCGATCACGGGCTCGGGTAGCGGGCCGTGTTCGAGGGTGTCGACGGCAACGTGCGCGGCGAGATGGTTGACGCCGTAGAGCGGCTTGTCGGCGGCGAGGGCGTACGCCTTGGCCGCCGCGACGCCGACGAGCAGCGCGCCGGCCAGGCCGGGCCCGGCCGTGACCGCGATCGCGTCGACATCGGCGAGGGTGACCCCGGCCGTGTCCAGCGCCCGCTGCACGGTCGGCACCATCGCCTCGAGGTGGGCGCGGCTCGCGACCTCCGGGACGACCCCGCCGAAGCGGGCGTGCTCGTCCACGCTGGAGGCGACCGCGTCGGCGAGCAGCGTGTGGCCGCGCACGATGCCCACCCCGGTCTCGTCGCAGGAGGTCTCGATACCGAGAACCAGCGGTTCGGGTTTCATGGCGCCTCCTCGCGCAACATCACCAATGCGTCGGTGTTGCTCGGCTGGTAGTAGCCGCGGCGCAGGCCGACGGGCTCGAACCCGTAATCGGCATACAGCTTCTGCGCGGCGACGTTGTCGACGGCCACCTCGAGCAGCATCCGGCGCACCCCGCGCTCCCGCGCCTCGGCAAGCAGCGCCTCCAGCAGTACGCGTCCGACGCCACGACGCTGGGCGTCGCGACGGACTGCGATGTTCTGCACCCAACCCTCGTCGGGCGGGTTGACGGCCAGCCCGGCGTACCCGGTCACCCGGTCGTCGTCGGTCGCGACGATGTAGTGGTGACCCGAGGCCAGCTCGTTCCAGAACATCGTCGCCGTCCAGCGCTCCTCGCCGAACAGGTCCGCCTCGATCGGCAGCAGCTCGTCGATGTGCCACCACCGCAACCGCTCGGTCTTCACTGGAGCACGGATTTCCGCTGCTGCCCCGGCATCGTCGCGTCGGGCCGGCGAAGGTACAGCGGGGTGAGCGGCTCGCTCGGCGCCTGGTTTCGCACCCTTTCGGCGGCGAGCGCGGCCATGGCCTCCGGCGTGGGGTAGCGCGGCTCACCGACTTCCAACCCCAACGGGTACTTCTGCGCGCCCTCCCCGACCGCCCGGCGGGCGCCCGCCGCGGCGGCACGGGCCGCGACCTCGTCGGGGCGGTCCACGGCGGGCCCGGTGATCCGCTCGCCGTCGGCGTAGAGCGCCCAGTACAGCTCCTTGCGCCGGGCGTCGGTAGCGGCCAGGACGATACCCGGCTGCCCCCACCCGAGCCCGTCGAGCGAGCAGACGCCGTAGGTCGGGATGCTGAGACTGTGACCGAGAGCGGCGGCCGTGACCAGGCCGACCCGCAGGCCGGTGAACGGCCCCGGCCCCAGCCCTGCGACGACTGCGGCCAACTCGCCTGGCTTGACGCCGGCTTCGCCCAGGACGCGCTGGATCGCGGGCACCAGCAGCTCACCATGGGCACGTGCGTCGACACTCACCTTTTGCGCGACGATCTCGACCCGGTCGGGCCGCACTGCGGCCACGGCCGCGGTGACCGCGGGGGTCGCGGAGTCAACCACCACTATCAGCACGCAGCAACCCTAGTCCGCGCCTGGCGCGGCCAGTCACAGACCGGCTACGCCGAGGGCGGGACCGTCGCCGGCAGGGCCGCCAGCCGAGTCTCCCAGTCGCCGCCATGCGCCACCAGGTCGACGGTGCGGGACTCGTCGTCGCGGCGGTCGATGCGCACCTCCAGGTAGGCGTCGACCATCTGCTCGACCAGCCCCTCACCCCACTCCACGACCGTGACCGACTCGTCCACACCGGTATCGAGGTCAAGATCGTCAACTTCGGCGCGCGGATCGGGCACGGCGCCCAACCGGTACGCGTCGACGTGCACGAGCGGCACCCGGCCACCGCGGGCCGGGTCGGGCCGGTGCACCCGCGCGATGACGAACGTCGGGGAGGTCACTTCGCCCCGGACGCCCAGGCCCGCACCGATGCCCTGCGCCAGCGCCGTCTTGCCGGCACCCAGGGGGCCGCTCAGCACCACCAGGTCACCGGCGCGGAGCATCCCCGCCAGACTGTGGCCGAAGGCACGGGTGTCCTCCACGGTAGCCAGCACACGGGTCACGACACCCTCCGAAGGAACGATCCGATCGCCGCGTTGACCTCGTCGGCATGCTCCAGCAGCACCACGTGCCCGCCGTTCTCGACGACGACCATCTCCGCGTCGGGCAGCGCCTGGCAGATCTCCTGCGAATGCGCCATCGGCGTGAGCACGTCGACGTCGCCGCAGACGACGAGCACCGGCACCTCGCGCAACGCGGCCAGTGCGAGCACCCGGGCGTGCGTGTAGAGGGTACGCAGGTAGCGGGCGATCACCTCGGCCGAGGTCTCCGAGTTCATCTGCTCCACGTAGGAGACCAGGGTCGGACTGGGGCGGTCGGTGCCGAAGCCGTACCGCCGGGTCAGCAGCCAGGCGAGATCGGTCGACGCCTTGCGGGCCTGGTCCATCATCGCCACAGTGATCTTGCCGGCGTTGCGCACGAGCGGCATGAGCGGGTGCCGGAACCGGGCCACCACGTCAGGTAAGCCGAAGGTCACCTGGTCGAGGTTGCCGGCGGAGGTCGAGACAAGCACGACGCCAGCCACCCGGTCGGCGAACAGTTGCGGGTCATGCTCGGCCAGCGCCATGATCGTCATACCGCCCATGGAGTGGCCGACGAGAACGATCCGGCCGGTCGGCGCCGTCGCCTCGATCACCGAGGCCAGGCCCGCGGCGAGGGCCTCCAACGTGTACTCGCCCTTCTTGAGCCGCCCCGACCGCCCATGCCCGGGCTGGTCATAGAAGACCATCCGATACTGGCCTTCGAAGGCGCGCCGCTGGAAATGGAACGTACCCATGTCCAGGCAGAAGCCGTGCACGAAGACGATGGTCAGGTCGTCGGGTCCGGTTTCGGACTTCAGGAGCTCCACGCGCAGGTCGATGCCGTCCGGCGTGGTGACCGTCAACTGGTCGTCGTGAGGCAGCTTGCCGAAGGGCTCCGCGGCGAAGGGATCATCCTGCCGTAACGAGCGCCGAATCAACATCCGCTCCGCGGTGACGCCGGCCGCGATGCCTGCGGCGGCCACACCCACGATCGCTCCGAAGATGCCGGCGCGCCGGGCAGACCTCGTACTAGCCAACCGTGCCCCGCTCCCCGTCGTAGTGACGCGGCACCCGGGCGCTGCCGAACCGCGTCACGATCTCGTAATTGATGGTGTCGCACACCCGCGCCCAGTCATCAGCGGTCGGTTCGCCGTCGTCGCCGGGGCCGAAGAGCACGGCGAGATCACCGGCCGCCACCGGGGCGTCGCCGCAGTCGAGGACGATCTGGTCCATGCAGACCCGGCCGGCGATCCGGTACACCTGGCCGCCGAGCGCGACGGGGGCGCTGCTGCTGGCCGCGCGTGGGACGCCGTCGGCGTATCCGAAGGGGACGACCGCGAGCGTCGTCTCGGCCGGCGTCACGTACGTGTGGCCGTAGGAAACGCCCTGGCCGGCGGGGACCCGCTTGGTGAGCATGACCCGGGCCCGGGCGGTCATGGCCGGGCGCAGGCCGAAGTCGTGGGACGGGATCGGCGACAGCCCGTACATCGCGATGCCAGCACGGACCAGGTCGAAGTGCGCGTCGGGACGGGTCAGGATGGCCGCCGAGTTGGCGATGTGGCGCACGCGGGGCGCGATGCCGTAGCGCCCCGCCACGGCGAGGGCCGCGTTGAAGTTTTCCAGCTGAGCGTCGATGGAGGGATGCCCGGGCTCGTCGGCGCACGCGAAGTGGCTCCACACCCCGACCACTTCGATCATCTCGTCGGCCTGCGCCTTGGCCGCCGCCTCGATCAACACCGGCCATTCGGCGGCCAGCGCGCCACTGCGGCCGAGCCCGGTATCGATCTTGAGGTGCACGCGGGCCGGGCGCCCGACGCGGCGAGCGGCCGCGACCACCTCGGCCAGGCCGGCCAAGGACGCGGCGGACAGGTCGACATCGGCGGCGACCCCCTCGTGCAACGGCAGGCCAGGGGTGAGAAGCCAGGCGAGGACGGGCGCGGTGATCCCGGCGGCCCGCAGCTCGAGGGCCTCGCCCAGGGTGCACGCGCCCAGCCAGGTCGCACCGGCGCCAAGGGCGGCCCGAGCGACGGGCAGCATTCCGTGCCCGTACCCGTCGCCCTTGACCACGGCCATCACCTCGGCGGCCGTGCGGTCCCGAAGCAGGGTCAAATTGTCCCGGATCGCGCCAAGATCGACACGTACCTCCGCCTGCCACATGTCGACCAGACTAGCGACCGCCCCAGACAAAACCCGACAGGCGAATGCGTGACTACTGCTGGTCCGCCGATCGCCATGATCGAATGTGCCGTCCAGCTATGACATACGCCACATTCCGGCGCGCGCCAGCGTGGGCCGCAGCGCGTCGGCAACATCCACCGAGGTCACCGGGCCCGACTCGGCGGCATACCGCCCCGCGAGGCCGTGTGCGTAGGCCGCCGCGACCGTCGCCCGCTCCGGTGGCAGGCCGGCCGCGAGCAGTGAGCCGAGCAGCCCGGCTAGGACGTCGCCGGTGCCCGCTGTCGCGAGCGCCGGGGTTCCGGTGGGGTTGACGTAGGCGCGGCCCTCCGGCGTGCCCACCACCGTCCTGTCCCCCTTGAGTAGGACAACCGCGCCGGTACGCGCGGCGAGCCGCAGCGTCGCACCGACCCGGTCGGCGCCCGGCTCGCGGCCGTCGTTGAGCCGCGCGAACTCCCGGTCGTGGGGCGTCAGCACGGTCGGGGCCGACCGCCCGCGCAACTCGTCGACCGCCGAACCCTCCGCGAGCAGGGTCAGCGCGTCGGCGTCCAGGCACGCCGGCACACCTGAGTCCAGCACGGCTCGTAGCTCGGTCGCCGCCCGTTCGTCGGTGCCCAGCCCGCAGCCGCAGGCCCACGCCTGCACCCGGCCGGCGTCGGCCACCCGCTCGGTGGGGATGACCGACGGGTACCGATTTCGCACCGCCTCGAACCCCGCGCCGGCGTAGCGGACCATACCGGCCGGCCCGGCGAGCGCGCCGGCCGTGGACAGCATCGCCGCACCGGGAAAGGTCGCGGAGCCGGTGGCCACCCCGACAACACCCCGCGTGTACTTGTCATCGCCCGGCCTGGGCTGCGGCCACCACTCCGCGACATCTTCGAGGTCCGGTACCCGCAGCGCGGGCTCGCCCCGCAGCCACGGCCCGAGCCCGATGTCGACCAACTCGACCAGTCCACTGTGTACAGCGCCCGATCCGATGAGAAGCCCGGGTTTGAGCACACCGAACGTCACGGTGACGTCGGCCTCGACCGCCTCGCCCGGCACCGCCCCGGTGTCCGGGTCGATCCCTGACGGCAGGTCGACGGCGACGACGGTCGGGCGGGCGCCGTCCGCCCCGCGCGCACGCTGAGCCTGCGCCACCAGGTTCGCGGCGTCTTCACGCAGGCCGCCCCGGCCGCCGATGCCCAGAATCCCATCGACCACGATGTCCACGGTGGACGGCGGGCTCTCCACGGTTCGCCCCCCGGCTCGTCCCAACGCGGCAAGCCCTTCGGCGTGGGTACGCCCAGGCGTCAGGAGTACCGCGAACACGGACACGCCACGACGGGCCAGTTCCGCGCCGGCGAACAACGCGTCACCGCCGTTGTTGCCCGGACCGACCAGCAGGAGCACCGGGTGGCCGTACCCGCCGCCGTACCGGTCGTCGAGCAGTGCCGCGCAGCGGCGGGCGAGCCCCGCGGCCGCGCGCTGCATGAGCGCGCCCGGCGGGAGCGTCGCCATCAACGCCTCCTCGGCCGCGCGGATGCTCGCCACCCGCCATGCCGATCTCATCGAAGTGCCCTCATTCGTCGGTGCCCTCTTCGGTGAGCCGCTCCGCGACGACCATCGCGGAAGCGATGCCGCCGTCGTGCGACAACGACAGGTGCCAGCGCGTCACGCCCCGATTCTTGGCCTCGGCCGCCACCGTGCCCGAGACGGTGAGCCAGGGCCGGCCGTCGGGGTCGCTGACGACCTCGCAGTCGTGCCAGTGCAGGCCGCCCGGGGCGCCCAGCGCCTTCGCGACCGCCTCCTTGGCCGCGAACCGCGCCGCGAGGGACTCCGGCGAGCGGGGATTACCCGACGTGGTCTTTATCTCGGCCTGGGTGAACAGCCGATCCACGAGCAGCGGCGTGCGGGCCAGTGCCCGGGCGAACCGCTCCACGAGTACGACGTCGATGCCGACAGCAACGATCACAGGTACACCCTGACACGCCTGCCACGAGCTTGGACACTTGGCGGGGTAATCGGCCCACCAAGAGTCCAAGCCCGCCAGGGAGCTACTCGACCGTGACCGACTTGGCGAGGTTGCGCGGCTGGTCCACGTCGTGGCCGCGCGCGGCGGCGATCTCGCACGCGAGCACCTGCAGCGGAACGGTCGTCACCAGCGGCGCGAGCAGCGTCGGCGTCGGCGGCACCAGGATCAGGTCATCGGCGAACGGCGCCACCGCGTCGTCGCCCTCCTCGGCGATGACGACCGTGCGGGCGCCACGGGCACGTACCTCCTGCATGTTGGAGATCACCTTGTCGCGGAGCACCCCCCGACCCCGCGGCGACGGCACCACGCACACCACCGGGGTGCCCTCCTCGATCAGCGCGATCGGGCCGTGCTTGAGCTCGCCCGCCGCGAACCCTTCGGCATGCATGTACGCGAGCTCCTTGAGCTTGAGCGCGCCTTCGAGGGCCACCGGGAATCCGACGTGCCGGCCGATGAACAGCACCGACCGCGCGTTGGCGAGGTCGCGTGCCAACTCGCGTACCGGCTCCATCTGCTCCAGCACGCGCTCCACCTTGGCCGGCATCTCCCGCAGCTGGTCGACGATGGCGGCGACCTCGTCGGCGTACATCACCCCGCGCACCTGTGCCAGGTGCAGGCCGACCAGGTAGCACGCGGCGAGCTGGGTGAGGAACGCCTTGGTGGACGCGACCGCGATCTCCGGCCCGCCGTGGGTGTAGAGCACCGCGTCGGACTCGCGCGGAATGGTCGAACCGTTGGTGTTGCAGATCGCGAGGACCCGCGCCTTCTGCTGCTTGGCGTGGCGTAGCGCCATCAGCGTGTCCATGGTCTCGCCGGACTGCGAGATCGCCACGACCAACGTCGACCGGTCCAGGACCGGATCGCGGTAGCGGAACTCGCTGGCCAGCTCCACCTCGCACGGGATACGCGTCCAGTGTTCGATGGCGTACTTGGCAACCATGCCGGCGTGGTAGGCGGTGCCGCAGGCCACGATGAAGATCTTGTCGGCGTCGCGCAGGTCCTGGTCGGTCAGGCGTACCTCGTCCAGGGTGATCTCGCCGGTCTCGGACATCCGGCCGCGCAGCGTGTCGGCGATCGCCTGCGGCTGCTCGGCGATCTCCTTGAGCATGAAGTAGTCGTAGCCGCTCTTCTCTGCGGCCTTGGCATCCCAGTCGATGTGGTAGTCGAGGCCCTCGGCGGCGTTGCCGTCGAAGTCGGTGATCTCGATGCCCGCGCCGGTGATCAGCACGACCTGGTCCTGCCCCAGTTCGACCGCCTCGCGGGTGTGCTCGATGAACGCGCTGACGTCGCTTGCGAGGTAGTTCTCACCGACGCCACGACCGACGACCAGTGGGGAGTTGCGCCGGGCGCCGACGACCGCGCCCGGCGCCTGCACGTCGACGGCGAGCAGCGTGAAGGCCCCTTCGAGCAGCCGGCACACGCGGCGCATCGCCTCCGCCAACCGTGCCTCGGGCGTCACGCCCTCAACCGTCACCAGTTCCTCGGCCAGCAGGTGGGCCACGCACTCGGTGTCGGTGTCACTGGCGAACTCGACTCCGCGTGACTCGAGTTCGGCACGCAGCCGGCCGAAGTTCTCGATGATGCCGTTGTGGATGACCGCCACCCGTCCGTCGTGGGAACGGTGCGGGTGCGCGTTGCGGTCGGTGGGACCGCCGTGGGTGGCCCAGCGGGTATGTCCGATACCGGTGGTGCCCTCGTCGAGCCCGGCCACGGCGCCGTCGACCAGGGCCTTCTCCAGATTGGCGAGTTTGCCCGCCCGCTTCTCGGTCAGCAGGACAGAGTTGACCACGGCGACACCGGCCGAGTCGTAGCCGCGGTACTCCAGACGACGCAGGCCGTCGAGCACGATTCCCAGCGCCGGGCGATTGCCGGCATAACCCACGATCCCGCACATGGTCGAAGACACTAGCAGGGTTTCGCGCAGGAGCCATGAGTGAAATAAAGACTTTCAATCACGCTACTTGCGGGATCTGAAAACGGGCGGCAACCGGGGGTTCAGATCAACGAGGACCGGATCGTCGCGCCACCGTCGATCACCAGGGTCTGCCCGGTGATCCAGGACGACTTGTCGCCGGCCAGGAACCCGATCGCATCGGCGATGTCCACCGGCTCGCCGATGCGCCCCAGTGGCAGGTGCTCCCTCAGGTACTCCTCGTGGTTCTCCCACAGGGCACGGGCCAGTTGGGTACGTACGACGCCCGGCGCCACCGCGTTCACGCGCACCCTGGGCGCCAACTCCTGGGCGAGCTGGCGGGTCAGGTGGATCACGGCCGCCTTCGTCGCGTTGTAGTAGCCGATCCCCGGCTCGGTCAGCAGCCCGCCGACGGACGCCACGTTGACGATCGAGCCGCCGTGCTCGGCCATCGACGCCTTCCACGCCAGCTGCGTCCACAGCACCACACCGAACTGGTTGAGCCGTACCGTCTTCTCGGCCCGCTCGGGATCGAGGTCAACCAGTGGACCGAAGTACGGGTTGGTGCCGGCGTTGTTGACCAGTACGTCGATGCGGCCGAAGCGGGCCATCGCGGCGTCGACACAGGCAGCGGCCTGGTCGGGCTCCGCGGCATGCGCGGCGTGGGCGAGCACCCCGACATTCGGGTACGCCTGCGTCAGCTCCGCCGCGACTTCATCGAGCGCCTCCTGCTTGCGGGACGTCAATACGACGTTGCACCCCTCGGCGGCCAGCAGTTCGGCAGTGGCCCTGCCGATCCCGCGGGACGCTCCGGTCACGATCGCGGTGCGGGCAGACTGGTCGGGCACGGCGCCTCCTTCGGGGGTGTGGGTCACCCGGAGACGCTACTACCCGTCGGTAACGTGATGAACGGCGCGGCCGGGCTAGCTCGCCGGGCTCGCCTCCCGTACCGCGTCCGCGATGCGCTCGGCCGACTCCTGGGCGATCGTCTGGGTGGACGCTTCGACCATCACGCGCACCAACAGTTCCGTACCTGACGGGCGCAGCAGCACCCGGCCGGTGCCGCCCAGACCCGCCTCGACGGACTTGGCCACGTCGAGTACGGGTGCGGCGGTGGCGGCGGCGGCCCGGTCACCGACCCGCACGTTGATCAGAACCTGCGGCAGCCGGCGTACGACCGACGCGAGCTGCGCCAGCGGCTTGCCGGAATCCGCCATGCGCGCCATGAGCTGCAGGGCGGTGAGGATGCCGTCGCCGGTCGTGGCGTACTCGGGGAGCACGATGTGCCCGCTCTGCTCCCCACCCAGGGCCAGGCCGCGGGCGCGGAGCTCCTCCAGCACGTACCGGTCGCCGACCTTCGTCTCGACCAGTTCGATCCCGGCGTCGGCCATCGCCAGCTTCAGGCCGAGGTTGCTCATCACCGTCGCCACGAGCGTGTTGTCGGTGAGCGTGCCGGCGTCGCGCATGGCGAGTGCCAGGATGCCCATGATCTGGTCGCCGTCGACCTCGTCGCCTTCGGCGGTGACCGCGAGGCACCGGTCGGCGTCGCCGTCGTGCGCGATACCCAGGTGCGCCCGATGCTCGATCACGGCGGCGCGTACGGCGTCCAGGTGGGTCGAGCCGCAGTTGTCGTTGATGTTGAGACCGTCGGGCTCGGCCGAGATCGCGATGACCTCCGCGCCGGCCTGCTCGTACGCCTCGGGCGCGATCATCGACGCGGCGCCGTTGGCGCAGTCGACGACGACGCGCAGCCCGTCGAGGCGGTGCGGGGTCGCGGCAACCAGGTGGCTGATGTAGGCCTCCGACCCGTCGATCAGGTCGTGCACCCGCCCGATCGCTGCTCCGGTCGGCCGTCGCCACGACCCGCCGGCGCCGCTGACCAACGCCTCGATCTGGTCCTCAACCTCGTCGGGCAGCTTCTGGCCGCCGGACGCGAAGAGCTTGATGCCGTTGTCGGGCATCGGATTGTGCGACGCGGAGAGCATCACGCCGAGGTCGGCCCGGGTCTCTGCGACGAGATAGGCCACGCCCGGGGTGGGCAGTACGTCGACGCGCAGGACGTCTGCTCCGGCACTGGCGAGCCCGGCGACCACCGCCGCCTCCAGCATCTCGCCGCTGGCCCGCGGATCACGTCCGACGATCGCCCGCGGCGGATGCGTACGGTCCCGCTCGGCCAGCACGTGCGCGGCCGCCTCCGCGATCGACAGCGCGAGCTGTGGGCTCAGATCCGCGTTGGCGAGACCCCGAACTCCGTCGGTGCCGAAGAGACGGCCCATGGAAAACCTCCGCAAAGAACGAAACAGCCGGACGCTCCCGAAGGAGTGCGCCCGGCTGTCGTCGAGAATTCGACCGACGAGAAGGAGACGTCAGCGCTTCGAGTACTGAGGCGCCTTACGGGCCTTCTTCAGACCGTACTTCTTGCGCTCGGTCTCGCGCGCGTCACGGGTGAGGAAGCCGGCCTTCTTCAGCGCCGGGCGGTCGTCGGCCTCGAACTCGATCAGCGCGCGGGCGATCGCGAGGCGCAGGGCGCCGGCCTGCCCGGTGGTGCCGCCGCCATGCAGGTTGGCGTACACGTCGAACATCTCGGCCTTCTCGGTGATCACAAGCGGCTCGCGCACGAGCTGCTGCTGCACCTTGCTCGGGAAGTAGTTCTCCAGCGCCCGGCCGTTAAGGGTGAACTGGCCGGTGCCGGCCACCAGGCGCACCCGGACGATGGCCTCCTTGCGGCGGCCGACGGTCTGGATCGGGCGGTCGCCTCGGCGGGGCCGAGTGGCGGTCGCGGTGGCGACCGGCGCCACGGTCGG
>JAOPWA010000532.1 GCA_025965915.1 Dactylosporangium sp.
TGGCAGCGCCGACGGTCGGTTGGATGCCGCTGCTGGCCGGGGCGGCGCTCGCCGGGCCGGTGGCCGGGGTCGCGCTGGCGCTCGCCGCGTGGGCGTCGGCCGGGTCGCTCGGCGGCGGCCACCTGGCCGAGGTCGGTCCGCGTGCCTGGCCACTCGCCGGTATAGCCGCCGGGTTGGTCGCCGCGGGCGCGGTGGTCGCCGCGGCGGCGACGAAAACCCTGATCGGGGCACGCCGCAGGGGAGCCTGACACGTTGATGGGGCGCCCCGCCGGGACGCCCCATCAACAGTGCTGTATGGGTTACTTGCCCATCGTGGCGACGTAGTAGACGATGCCGAGGACGCCCCACAAGGTGGTCTTGTCGTTACCGGCAGGTGTGGCCGCGGGGGGGCATGGGTGCGGTCAAGGTGTCCTCCAGAATTTAGTCGGGTAGCTCCGGGTGCTACCCGAACGGCATGATCGTCGCGGCCGATCAAGTCCCGGTCAAGCGGCTTGGGTCCGTTGACCCGCCCCTGCGGATGTTGTGATCAGGGCGCGGTCGAGAAGTTGCCGAGGTTCATGGCAAGAGCGGCGATGAACCACCCGATCGATAGGACGATGCCGATGGCGCCGCAGATGACACCGGTCAGCGCCTGTCCCCGGTTGCCAGCCTCGCCCGTGCTCGCCTTCTTCATGCCGAGGATGCCGAGCACGAGTCCCGCGGCGCCCCCGAAGAAGCCGATCAGCGGGCAGCAGGCGAGCGGGATCGAGATGATGCCGAGGATCATTCCGACCAGGCCCAGCGTGTTGTTCTGCTGGGGCGGGGCACCCATCGGCGCGCCGTAGCCGGCCATCGGGTCCGGCGCGGCACCCGGGTAGCCGGGGCCGGACGTCGGGTAGGGCCCGCCCGAGGTCGGCTGCGCGTACGGGTCCTGGTACTGCGGAGCCTGTGGAGGCTGGCCGTAGGGGTCTGGGGCCGGTGGCTGCCCCTCCTGCGGCTGTTGAGGTTCCGGGGGCTGGGACTGGGACTGGGACTGGGACTGGGGTGGGTACTGCGGTTGGGCGTAGGGGTCCGAGTACGGCGGCTGCTGTCCGTACGGGTCCTGGCCGGGTCCGGGGTAGCCAGGTTGCATGGTGGTTGGCTCCTAGTGTGATGCGGGTCTTGTTCGGTGGCGCACCTGAGGGTACTTAGCGCCCAGGCGGTGCGGTGCCCCCGAAAGCGGCGTTAGGCGCTGGTACTGCTCGAGCTGAGGGCACCGAGGAGAGCGAGCCCGCCGCAGCAGAGGATGCTGACGACCCATAGGCAGATGCCGATGATGATGGCCAGCTTCGACCATTTCTTGGACTCCGCGGCCGCGTTCTGCGCGCCTGCGTAGTCGCCCTGTTGGAGCAGGGCGTTGACCTTGGAGGCATTGATGATGGCGGGGATCGCGAGCGGCCAGAAAAGGAAGATCGACACGATGGACAGCGTCATGTTGTTGTCGATCTGCGGTGGTGGCGGCCCCTGCGGCGGGTAGTTGGGCTGCATTTACGGCTCCAGTGAAATCGAGATGAGCAAGAATGATCGGCAGCGTACTGGCCAGGGCCAGGTTCGCGAAGCATTCGGGCGGGCCGCGGCCCGGGGTCGTTGTCCCGCCGGTTAGGGTATGCGGGCGGGAGAAGGCCGCCGGGCGAATCCTGGCTGAGCCGTCGGAAGGAAGCTGAGCCGTCCGGCGGAGTCAGCCGCGCGAAGGAATTGGGAGCAGTTGTGACCGGACAGCCCACCCCGCGCCGGGTGGCCCGCCTGCTCGTCCTCATCTCCGGCTCGGGTACCAATCTGCAGGCGCTCCTTGACGCCTGCGCGGACTCCGCCTACGGCGCGGAGGTGGTCGCGGTCGGCGCCGACCGCGACGGGGCCACCGGCCTGCGACGCGCGGCCGAGCAGGGCGTGCCGACCTTCGTCTGTCGGGTCAAGGACTTCGCCACCCGGGAAGAGTGGGACGCGGCGCTGACCGACGCCTGCGCGCTGCACGCCCCCGACCTGGTCGTCTCCGCCGGGTTCCTGAAGTTGGTCGGGCCCCGATTCCTGGCCGAGTTCGGCGGGCGGTACGTCAACACCCACAACGCCCTGCTCCCGGCGTTCCCCGGCATCCATGGGCCACGCGACGCACTCGCGTACGGCGTGAAGGTCGCGGGCGCCACGCTGCACTTCGTCGATGGCGGGATCGATACCGGGTCGATCATCGCCCAGGTCGCCGTACCCGTCCTCGACGACGACAGTGAGGACTCCCTCACCGAGCGGATTAAAGAGGCCGAGCGGCGGCAGTTGGTCTCGTACGTCGGCCGTATGGTTCGTGAGGGTTGGACCGTCAACGGAAGAAAGGTCACGATCCCGTGAGTAGCGAGTCCGTAGTGAGCGAGCAGGGGCGTCGTCCCATCCGCCGGGCGCTGGTCAGCGTGTACGACAAGACCGGCCTGGATGAGCTGGCCCGGGTGCTCGCGGACGCGGGCGTCGAGATCGTGTCGACCGGCTCGACGGCCTCGCGGATCGAGGCCGCCGGGGTACCGGTGACCCGGATCGAGGAGCTGACCGGCTTTCCGGAGTGCCTCGACGGGCGGGTGAAGACGCTGCACCCCCGCGTACACGCCGGCCTGCTGGCCGACCTGCGGCTGCCCGCGCACGTCGCCCAGCTCGCCGAGCTCGGGATCGAGCCGTTCGACCTGCTGGTGAGCAACCTGTACCCGTTCCGCGAGACGGTGGCCTCGGGCGCGGACATCGACGACTGTATCGAGCAGATCGACATCGGTGGCCCGGCGATGGTGCGCGCGGCGGCCAAGAACCACGCGAGTGTGGCGGTGGTGACGACGCCGCTGGCGTACCCGGCGGTCATCGAGGCGTTGCGCGAAGGGGGCTTCACCCTGCCGCAGCGTCGGCGGCTCGCGGCCCGCGCGTTCGCCGACATCGCCGAGTACGACGTGGCGGTGGCGGAGTGGACCGCGACGACCCTCGCCCCGCCCGAGGACGGCATCTGGCCGGAGTTCGCGGGGCAGGCGCTGCGCCGTTCGGCGGTGCTGCGCTACGG